>JABLXX010000010.1 GCA_013177825.1 Syntrophaceae bacterium | reverse complement strand
CGTTGTAGGAGAGCGTGAAGTCCGGCATCATCCGGGAGCCCGGGAGCCGGAAGAGGGTCAGGGAATCGGAGAGTCCCCCTGAGGCGACATGCGCCGAGGAGCCGATGTTGACCTGGAGCTTGCAGTCCTTCTCCGAGGCGGTGACGGTGGCGGCCGTCTCCCCCTCGGCGCTGCACCGGCCGTCGGCCGTCACCGCCACGAGCTTCACCGGATGGGTCTTGCCGATCTCCGCGACCTGTCCGTCCAGCCGACCGTCCCAGGGGACCGACACGGTGAGGCCGCTCCCCTCCCCGATCTTCTTCCCCGCCACGGTCACCGTCCAGGAGACAGGATCCGATGAGGCGACCGTCCCGGAAAAGACCACCCGCCCCCCGTTCTGGACGTCGACGGCGGTCGAGGTCCCGCCGAAGGAGGTTACGGCCACGTCACAGGCCGGGGGCGGAGGCTCCGCCGGCAGGAGCGCCGCGGGGCAGCAGCCTTTCGCTTTCTGGGCGGCCGTCCGGATGTCCGTATACCCACTACAGGCAATCGTCACCCCGTTCCAGGAACCGCAGGCGGAGTTTGCAGTGCAGCGGGCGTAGACACGATCAGCCGTACAAAAAAAAGCCCCGTTGCAGTTGCAGGCCGTCGGCCATCCCGGATTGCAGTCGCAGCCGTCGCACGCCGACCATTCCGGTGAAGAAGAACCATAACAGTTGTATGGGCGTTTGTAGATCGAGTGCGTGCATGCTGTTTTGGAAAAGGTCCGTGCTTCAAAAAAGGCCCCTCCGTCGATCTGGAGTGCGGATACGGCGATCTGCAAGGTATTGCAGACGGCGCCGTCCGCCGAGAGGCTGATCGCCGGATTGTTCTCGCAGTTTGGATTCGAGGAGGGAGCCGTGTACACGACGGATGTCCCTGTCGTCGACGAGAGGGTCCCGCCGCCCGAGGCGACCCTCCAGCGGTACACCGCATCCGGCCTGGCCCCGACGACCGTCAGTGCCTGCGAGGCCCCGACCAGCATCTGCTGCGTTTCGTATCCGATCCGCTCCCCGCTGCAGGCGCCCCAGGCGGAAGACGCGAAAAGCAGCAATACGGACATCCACGCAAAAATCGACAGGCAACGCTTCATCCCGGTAATCCCCATTTCGGCAATCGTCTCCTCTCGGAAATTTTGCAGGACAGGCCTGCGGAAGCCTTTTTGTGCTGCTGGAAAATGCGATGGCTGTGAGGGCAAGTTGATCAGGCGCGGACCAAACGAACGGAAACCGGCCCTCGCATGATAGAAGGCGGAATAAACGATGTCCGGGTGGAATGCAATGTCTTGAAATTACGGTTTTATTGCTTAAGCAGGATTAGGTGCCGGCGGGATGGGAAGAACCTTGCAAAACTGGATTTGACCAGTGTTTGCCTGGGATGGTTGTCGCCCCAGGGCGGAGGTGGGATTCCAGGGAAACGTTACTCAAACTGCTCGATGCACGGGTAAGAATAACGTGAATTGTCAGGACGTAACTTCTGTACACGTTAGAATACGGTATACAATATGCTGATCGGCGAAGGATGAGAGAAGCGAAGCAGACGGCTTCTTTTCAGCAGCCTACTCGTTCCGCTTACTAAGGCTGCTCAAAAGGGGTTGGATGCAAGGCTCCCGCAGTCATGAGCCATGAAGGCGTACCCCTTGGTACGTCGAATGGCGAATGACAAGGGGAACGCAGCAGATGACCCCTTTTCAGCAGCCTACTGGAGATTCACGGAGACGACGGTCGATATCCCCTGCTTCTGCATGGTTACGCCGTAGAGGCTACCGGCCACTTCCATGCTCCGCTTGTTGTGAGTCACCATGATGATCTGCGACGAGGCGGCGATCTCCTGGACCAGGCGGTTGAAGAGGGAGATGTTGGCGTCGTCGAGTGCGGCGTCCACTTCGTCGAGGATCACGAAGGGGGAAGGCCGATGCAGGATGATGGCGAAGATCAGCCCGATGGCGGCGAGCGACTTCTCCCCGCCCGAGAGGAGGGTGATGTTCTGGGTCCGCTTGCCCGGGACCTGGATGTCGATGTCCACCCCCGTCTCGAGCATGTCCGTCTCGTCGGTGAGGCGGAGCTCCCCCCGGCCGCCGGGGAAGAGACGGGAGAAAACGGAGCGGAAGCAGGCATTCACTGCCTCGAAGGTCTCGGCGAACCGCTGCCTGGAAATGCGGTTGATCCGGGTGATGGTCTGCTGGAGGATGTCCAGCGACTTCTGGAGATCCTCCGCCTGGGCGGTCAGGAAGTCAAATCGCTCCTTCAGCTGGGCATACTCCTCGTCGGCCAGCAGGTTCACCTCTCCGAACCCTTCCAGGGTCCGGCGGTTCCTCTCCATTTTCTCCTGCAGTTCCCGGAGGGCTTCCTCTTCCAGCGGCCGGAACGATTCGAGCAGGCGAGCCACTTCGTCCTGGTCCCGGGCCTGCAGGTTCTGCTTGAGGGATTCCATCTGGAAGGCGATCTCGCGGCATGCCAGCTCGCAGTCGCCTGTCCCCCGCGCCGCCTCCTCGAGCTGCCCCTTGAGAACCCGCATGGCTTCCTCCAGGGCGCGCAGGTCCTCTTCATGCCTGCGATGGACTTCCCGCCGGCCGCCGAGATCCGCTTCCAGGGTCTCCATTTCCTGATAGGACGCGGTCAGGGAAGCCGTGTCTTCCTCGATCCGGGCGGCATGCTCCGCCAGCTTTCGGGCGGCCGTCTCGACGCCCGCCTGCCGGGCCTCGAGATCCCGGACGGTCTGATCGAGGGAGCGATGCAGCCGCTCCAGCGTCCGCTCGTTGGCCTCCCGGCGCTGCTGGAGGGACGCCATGGCGACCTTCCGGTTCGTCAGGAGGGTTTCCCGCTCCTCGAGGTCGGCCCGGATCCCGTCCCACCGGCTCTGGATGCCCGCCATCTCGTCGCTCATGGACTTTTCTCGGGCTTCCCAAGAAACGACCTCGGCCTGCATTTCCTGCATCTGCCGGGCGAGTTCCTGCTCCTCCGCCTGGAGGCGCTCCCGCTCGAAACCCAGGACCCGGAGCCGCTGATCGATGCGCCGGGACTCGTCCTCATACCGTTCCAGGTCCTTCCGCCGGCTGTTGATCTGGATCTCCATCCGGTGAACCTCGCCCCGCAGCCGGACGAGTTCCTCTTCCCACTGGGCGATCAGCGATGTGAATTCCCTCTTCCGGTCCATCGCATCGGAGATTGCATCTTCCAGGGACTGAACCTCCGCCTCCAGCTCCGCCATCTCCCGCTTGTTCCGCAGGGGACTCCGCTCCCCGCCCGAGGCGACGCCCCCCGTCACGACCCCGTGGGGGCTGATGAGATCCCCGTCCCGGGTGACAAAGGTTCCCCGGAAGCCGTTTTGCCTCCACAGGTTCACGCCCCGGTACAGGTCGGCGATGACCCGGACGTCTCCCAGCAGGCAGGAAGCCACATCGTGGAAGTCGTCGCGGACCTGGACGACGTCGAGGAGCCGCACGGTCTCCTGGAGATGGACCGGGGTCGCACCGCCGCCGTCGACATAGTTGCGGATCTCGACGGGGACGAAGCTGCACCGTCCGAATGCGCCGCTCTTGAGGTAATCGATGGCCTTGACGCCGTCGAACTGGTTCTTCACGAGGATGTACTGAAGCTTCTCGCCCAGCACGGCCTCCACCGCCGCTTCATAGTCCCGGGGCACATCGATGTAATCCGCCACGAGGCCGAGGAAGGACTCCCGGGGAAGACCATCCGGCGCCTTTTCCTGCCTTCCCCCCAAAAGGACGCGGGTTCCCTCGCCGCACCACTCGTATCCCTCGTAAAACTCCCGCAGCGACTGGAGCCGGGAAGAACGACGCCCCAGTTCCTCTTTGCGCTCCGTGATGAGTTCGTCCGTCTCCTCCAATTCCCGGCGGGCGCGCTTCATCTCGTCGGAGGCATCCCCCCGCCGGATGATCAGGTCGTCCAGATTCCCCTCGTCCTCGGCCAGTCCGGCGGCAAGGCCCGCCAGGGTATCCCGGAGCTGTTCCCTACGCCGCGTCTGCTCCTCCAGTTCCCGGCTGTCCCGGGCCTCCCGGCGCTCCAGGTCTTCGCGGCTCTTCTGCAGGGCCGTCAGCCGATTCCTGGCGGTCGTCTTTTCCTTGATCAGCTCTATGAACTGGACTTTCCTTTCCTCCAGTTCGCGGTGGGCCGACCGATCCTGCTGACGGTATTCCTCCAGCGCTTCCTGGAGATCCCGCAGGTCAGCCTCAGCATGGAGAATCTCGTCCGACAGTTCCTGTTCGAGGACCTCTCCCGCACCGGTTTCGCGCCGGAACTCCTCCACCCGGCAGGAAAGCTGTCCGATCTCTTCGGTCTCCCGCTCCCGCTGCCGGGTCAGCTCCTCCGTCTGCTGGCGCTGGAAGGCAACGGACTGCTCCCTGGACGAGATGACGTTCCGAAGCTCGTAGAGGGCCTCCTGCAGGCGGTTCAGGTCCCCTTCCCGGGCCACGGCCTCCGTCTTGGCTGCTTCCCAGGCCGCCTCCGAAACGCCGAGCTTTCCCCGGAGATCTTCCTCCTTCTCCCGGGCGGCGCTTCGGGCCTCCTCCAGTGTCGTGTTCCGGGCCGTCAGATCCGCATAGGCCTGCAGCATCTGGACAATTTCGCCCTCCCGGATCTCCTTCCGCAGGGCCTTGTACTGCTCGGCCCGTCTTGCCTGCCGGGAGATGGCATTCAGCTGCGTCTTCACCTCCCGGATGATGTCGTTCATTCGGGTCAGGTTCTGACGGGTCGACTCCATCTTCCGGATGGCCGACTCTTTGCGGCTCTTGAATTTGGAGATGCCCGCCGCCTCCTCGATGAACTGCCGCCGCTCCTCCGGCCTGGCTTCCACGAGGCTCGAGACGCTCCCCTGCTCCACCATGGAATAGCCCCGGACGCCGACCCCGGTGCCCAGGAAGAACTCGCGGACATCCAGGAGGCGGCAGGGAACCTTGTTGATGAGATATTCGCTGTCGCCGTCACGGACGATCCGCCGGGTGATGCTCACCTCGCTCATGGCCTCGTAGGGCTCGGGAAAGCTGCGGCCGTCGTCGGCCAGAACCATGGTGACTTCCGCCAGGCCCACCGGGGCGGACTCCTCGCTCCCGTTGAAGATCACGTCGTCCATCTTCCGGCCCCGGAGGGCCTTCACCCGCTGCTCGCCCATGACCCACCGGACGGCGTCGACGACGTTGCTTTTGCCGCAGCCGTTGGGTCCGACGACGCCGCTGATCCCCGCCGAGAAATCGAGGACCACCCGATCCCGGAAAGATTTAAAGCCCGTTATTTCAAGTCGTTGAAGTCTCATAACAATTCCGCTGTCCGGGAGGATTCCCGGTGGGCGGAATCTAACAAATGCCATCCCGCTTGTAAAGCAAAAATACTATTAGAAGGGCTAGTAGGGATTTATACCACAATATATTGTGTCGGACAGGGAATTTGGAAGGGAAAAAGGTGTCGATCCGTTTGGGATTGCAGGCAAAACGGAGGGGCTCCCGACGGGGGCCCCTCCATCCATAACCCGAAAATATCACTGGTTGGCAATCACGACCTTGGCATCCGCCAGATAGTCGTTGCCGTGGCAGGTCGTCTCGAAGATAACGCGACGATCATTGCTCTTGATGACGATCATGTTTTCCTTCGTAATCGCCGATGCTGGAACAACCAGGACATTGGCGCCGATCTGCGGATTTCCCTTCAGGGCATGATCCACCGAGTCGGCATAACGGACGACGCCGAAGGTGCGGACCACCGCCGGTTTCACGTTTTTGGCTGAATAAACGGTGAACAGGCCGGTCTGCCCGTCCTCCACGACGACCACCGGAAGCAGCACCCGTTCGAAGGGAAGTCCTTCGAGATTGATGACCAGACCCGTTACGGACTTCGTCAGGTCACAGGTATAGGCAGGTTTCGGCGGGGGAGCCGATGCCGGCGGTGCCGGCGACACGGCAGAAGGTGGTGGTGGAATAGGAAGAGGCGGTGCCGGTGGCGGCACGTATGCCGGCGGCTTGATCCGATCGACCCCCAAGGCCTGAACCAGGGAGGAGCGGGAGGCCCCGCAGTTTCCCGTAATGCAGATCCTCATCTCCAGCGATGCGAGAAGCGATCCGTCTGGTTGGGGTTCGTATTTCTCCGACCCCTTGACGACATGGGCGCCCTTGACCACCCCGTTCACATGAGCCCGGATGACATCAGAGGATACGACAAAATTCTCGACCGTAGTGGACGAGTCGATCTTTACTCCCTTCACGATCTCCAGCAGGTTGCGCTGGGCGTCACTGACAGCGGCACGCCTCGCCAGGGGCCGGGACTGGGCCAAGCTCCCTCGAGTGGAAGCGCCATGTCCGGTCGCGCTGATATATCCCTGCACCCAGTTGATTTCCCCTCTTCCGGAGTCCTGGGCAACAAGGTCCGCCGGAATGAGGAACAGGGCAACCAGGAAAGACAGACAGAAGGCTGACAGGATCTTTTTCATGAATCGACCACCTCCGCTTCTTCAGAATGTTCGGTTATTTCTTCACGTAATGCCCGGACACGGAAGCTCCCTGATCGCATTGGGCGCATCCCCTGGAGTCCTGGAGATCAAAGCCATCCCCGCCGATACGGATTCCCATTTCGCAGACACCAAGGACGAGGCTTCCGCCCCGCAGTTCCCCCAGGTCCCCGATGCGGCAGTTTTTCCCGCCTCCGCTCCCATTGGCATTAATGAAGTACTTTCCGTCGGGCAGGGCATTGACCTCCATCGTCACCTGCATGCCCCCGCTGTTCATGACATACGTGCCGGCGGAAAGCCCCTGGGCCAGGGCCGGACCGGCGGCCAGCAGGAACACCAGCATCAGTCCCGGATAGAAGAATCGTTTCATTGTACCTCCTCCTTATCGTCTCGTTCCGGAGAAGTCCAGCCCCGGCGGCACCGGCCGCCGGGACCGGACGATCAATCCTTTGTTCGCGTTACATCCCCTGTACGGTCAGGTCGCTCAGGACCGGCGACGCCGTTCCCGACTGGATCTGGAGCGTCGCCTCCACCTGGAGGTATCGGCCCGCCGGTGTGGCCTTGAGATCCACGCCCTTCGCGGCGTCCTCCCAAGTCGACCAGGCCTTCCCATCCTTGGAACTGCGGACCTTCACCTTCAGGGACGTTCCGGCCGGCTCGGTGCTCGTCCAGGCGACGGCCTTCCATTTGGCCGCATCGGACTTGGCGTCGTAAGCGGCCGTCCAGGTGCCGATCATGGTGGTGACGGAACGGGCTACGATGCCCGTCATGTCGCTGTATCCATAGTGGGGACCGGCCACCGACTTCTCGAGATCCACCCGGTTCGTCGCCGGGTCGATCCGCTTGATGAAGGCATCGCCGTAATCGACGACCCATACCTTGCCGTCGGCGTCCGTGGCCACTCCCGTGGGATGGCTGAATCCACCGATGGTGGTTTTCTTCACGCCGTCGTTGGACCAGCGGGAGACATTGTTGGAACTTGAGTTGGCCACCCAGACGTCGCCGTCGCTGGTCAGGGCGACACCGCGGGAGCAGCTGTCGCCCGTCGGCTTCTTCCACTCGATCGCGCCGGTGGTCGTGTTGACCCGGGTCAGGGTGTTGGAGCACCAGCCGGCTATGAACAGATGGTTGTTCTTGTCCATGCCCATGCCGTAGGTTTGGCCTGTCTGGATTTTGCTGAATGCACCGGTGGCCGGATCGAGCCGCCCGACGTAGCTGTTCGCCAGGTCGGCGGACCAGACAATGCCGCGGGGATCAACGACGGCGCCGTAGGGATTGTGGCCCGGGACGTCATACGTCTTCAGAATTTTTCCGGTCGCGCCGTCCACGTTGTAGTACTTGTGTGTGCCGTAGGTTCCGGCCCAGAGGTTGTTGTTCGCGTCGATCCCGATGCCCCTGGGACCGGGAGCGCTGCTGTAGCTGCCCTTGTACTCGCCGGGATTGTACGTTCCCTCGCTGCCGGTGATCACGACGACCTCGTGGAGGACGCACTCATCCGCACCCCAGGCCAGGGGCGTGGCGCCCGTGGAGGTCTCGATCGTGCCGTTCTTGTTACGGTCCACACACTGGCCGTTTTCGTTGAGGCCGACCTTGACGACGGTTCCCGTGTTGCGGTTCCCGACCCAGCAGTTGCCCTTCAGGTCCACGGTGGTGCGGGAGGGGCTCCCGTTGGTCCCGGGGCCTGTCCGGTAGCGACCCAGTTCGGTGCCTGTCTTGGAATCGACCTTGGAGATGGTCCCCTCGTTGGAATTGGGTACCCAGATGAAGGGAAGGGTGGAGATGCTCTTGCTGAGCTGGAGCTGGTCGGGAATGGTTTTGTCTTCCAGGCCCACCAGCGTACCGGATTCGAAGTCGGCATTGGTGGTCCAGGTCTTGGAGAAGCTCGTGTCGAGGACGTAAGTGCCCGTCGCCGTGGCTGTCTTTCCGGTTTCCACGCTTACCTTAAGGGTTTCGGGTTTCTTCCAGCCGGTCACATCCTTGAATGTCACGTCATACCAGCCCGTCTTGAGGCCCGTCTTGACGCTGTCGGTACTGTTCAGCCAGGCGCCGCCGGGGATCTGCCACTGGGCGCCTTTCGTCAGGACATCGGCGGGAAGGATCGTCACCGTCAGAGCCGTGGCTACGTCCACGGGTGGCTGCGGAGGTTGGGGGCCTGCAGGCTTGGGCGTCCCGATCGTGAAGAAGGCGGTCCGCTCCGAGGACGTGCTGCCGCCGGAGTCGATGGCCTGGCCGATCACCTTGTAGTTCCCCGGAGGCAGGTTGAAGTCCCGGGAGGTTCCCTGCCAGAGTTTTCCCGTGGCGGAGATCTGCTGGGTATCGACCTGCTTGTTCGTAGCATCGAAGATGCGGAAGTTGATCTCCCGCAGTCCCAGGTTGTCCGTTGCCTTCGAAGCGAACGTGACGATCCCCGTGTTGGGATTGGTCACGACGACATCGTCGAGGAACGGCGGCGCATCGAGGACCTGGGCTACCTGACGGAGCTTGTCGATCATGTCGGGTTGCTGGGCCGCGGGCATTCCCGCGCCGGCCACCCGGTCCCGTCCCCAGGAATCATCCCCGTAAGGCCTGCCGAAAGTGGAGGGGACGGCCACCTTGCCCGTCACCAGGGTGCTTCTCTGTCCGACATCGTCGACGAGCTGGATGGTGTAGGGAACCGATTCCTGGTTGATAAGAGGATCCGCCTGGAGGGCGACGCAAACCTCCCCGGAATAGCCTTGCGGGTTCCTCTTGTTGTCATAAGCGTCTACCTTCACTTCCTTGACTTCCTTTCCGGCGGCCACGCGGATCGAAACGACCGGCTCGGAGGACTGCCATTCGATGCTCAGGGAGACCTGGCGGTCCAGGTACTGAGCGTCGTGCCGGATCACCTCCGGCTTCTTGGCCCAGGCCTCGAAGCCGGTAAGGACCAGCACCGCCAGGACCCACAGGATCAACCGTAACGAGGGGTGTCGCTTCATGGTTTCACTCCTTGGATGTCGGAATTAGTTGGTCTGCCCGGAAGACTGCCGCGGCGTCTCCAGATCCGCCGGCTTGACCATCTTGATGTTGAACGCCTCGTCGATAAGGGAAACACGGGCCTCCCACTTTTTCGGCTTCAGGTTGTCCGTGACTTCCGCATCAACCAGCATGATGCTGATTTTCTGCCGGTTGATCTTGTCCGTCAGGGGATCGATAAAGGAGTGAATGACGCCTGTGTAGTTCTGGCACTCTTCAATGGCCGGCCAGGCCGGGAAGGCGACGTTCATGGTTCGCCGTTTCGGATCCGTGGATCTCAGCTCCACGATCCAGGCTGCCACCATGTCGCGGCTCTTGGCGTCGGCCCTCGGACAGGCCCACAGAATATTCCGGGGCAGGGAGCGGCCGGCTCCCGGATCGATCAACTGAAGGCGTGTCTTCGCCAGCATGTGGGCCTTGGGGAAATCGACGACGCCGTCCAGGACGAGGGGAACACTTCCGGAATCCTGCTTCACGAAACTCTTCGGGTCGATCATATGGAGCTTGTAGGCAACCACGAGGCCGTCGCCTTCCGTACCCCGGCGCGCCCCCGTTCCGACTTCCGCCGTAGCTGTGCCGCTGCCGACCACCGTCCCGGCGCCTACGTTGATTCCCGCCTTGTTGCTTTTCTCGTCGCTGATCCGGAAGTTGGCAAGCCGGAGGGCCTCCGTCACATAGGCCAGTTTCGGTTCGAAGGGAATGTCGGCCAGCGTCACGGGTGAGATGATCTCCAGGCCCGACAGCTTGGCCCGCTCGGCGCTGCCTCCCCCGGCCCCGACCTCGGCCTGCGGGCCGGCTGCGAGCTGTCCGCCCAGTCCGATGCCCAGGTTATAGGCGAAATCCTGCTGGATTCCGCTCAAGGAGCGTTCCTTTTTGGTGCGAATGTTCTCCGTCGCCGGGTCCTCGATGGGACCGAACTGCCGGGACCAGGCCGCTCCAATGAACGCCTTGTCCACGGGTTTCTTGGTAACGAAGTACTCCTCTTCCGTAATGGAACTCATGCCCTTCTTGTGGGTGTCCATGGCCGATCCGCCGGTGTAGACGCAGCCGCCCATCAGCGCAGGGATTACCAGGAACGCCAGGAGCAGGGTTCCACGGACGAAGACGCTTTGCTTCCTCATATGCACACTACCTCCTTTGTCGTATTCTTTCTTTAAAACACAGCCCGGACACGCCGCGTCCGCGGAGTCCGCCGGACCCGGGATTTGATTGGCAGAATTGCCGCTGAGACCGCGCCGCCGGCCTTCGGATGCTTCCTTTTCTCCCGAGACGCAGAGCCCGTATGTGAAACGGGTCATCAGGAGATGAGCAGAGGGAGCACCCGAAACAAGCGAGCCCGTTTGTAAAGATATGTGAATTTATCATGCCGGACAGGGTCGGTAAAGCCAATTTTCTTTTTTTACTTCAAGCCATTATGCCAGTTGTAACATAGGAAACCGAAACAGGCCGGCGGGCCGTACGGGAAGACATTCCGGGCTTTCGGGTGTCGCCGGCGCAACGGCACCCGCAGGTAACCATGGGATTCCCCTTCCCCACACAGCCCTTCCCGGCCCCCCTCTGCAGTTTGTAACAACCTTGAATCCCTCTTGATTTCACCCGGCCAATGGAGTATCATGGACAAAAGCAAGAAATAATCTTTCCAACTGGAATCGACTGGGGAGATTTCGGTTTCGGTCTCCAGGGGAAAAGGCGGCGGAAAGGAGGTTGAGGCATGCCGACATACGATTATCAATGTCAGAACTGCGGGAAAAAGTTCACCCTGATCATGAGGATCTCGGAACACGGGAAGACCAAGGTCGCCTGCCCCAAGTGCAAGGGCAGGAAGGTCAAGCAGATGATCTCCCTCTTCACCGCCAAGACCAGCAGAAAGAGCTGACGGCTCCCGTCCCGGTCCGCCTGCGGCGGATGGCATCGGGACGGCGGCGCGTCAGGGACAAGACACCCCCGTTACGCTTCGGATCCGGAATCCGGAAGGACACCCCGGGACCGGGGCAGGCAAAAGGAGGCCGGCCATGTCCCTGAAAGTTCTCATCAAGCGGAAATTGCCCCCGGCAACGCGGGACGAAATCATAAACCTGATCAAGGAACTCCGCTCCAGGGCCACGGTACAGACCGGTTACATCACCGGGGAAACCCTGCAGCGCATCGACACGCCGGACGAATTCCTCGTCATCAGCACCTGGCAGAGCCTGGAGGACTGGAACAACTGGGTGAATTCGGCGATCCGGACGGAGATCCGGCAGCGGATCGAGATCCTCTCCGGCGCGAAGGAGTCCTACGAGATCTACTATCACCCGGGGCGGGCGTCGGCAACCCTGAGCGGTTTCAAGGGATGGGAAGGCGGTTGACGGATTCCGGAGGCCGATCCCCGGAAACCGGACCGCCTTCGGGGATCGCCGTCCCGCCAGCCGGGCTGCGGTCCACACGCCCGGCCGGCACAGGAGTTCGGGCTGAGCAAACCTTCACCGTTTCCTTCTTCTCCAGGCCACCCACCCGTATACGGCAAGATTGGCCCCCACCACGGCAAACCCCAGCAGGATCTGATGCCGCCGGGTCAGACCGGACGGATAGATCAGCCCGCCGACAACCCGGTCGATGAAGTCCGGCGGGGGCGGCCCCGTCCCTGTCCCCCGGAGGAAATCCTCCAGGAACGTCAGGGGGCAGGGCCAGCCGGCCCACTCCACCAGGGCCGCCCAGGCGACGGCCGGCAGGTGGATCCATCGCCACCACGGCCGCTTCAGGGCAAGGAGACCGCCGAAGACGGCGAACAGGATGAAGGCCCCGTGGAGGAGCACCACGCCGTCCGCCAGAATGGATCCCATGGGACACCTCCGTTCGCCATGGCCGCCGGAAAGGAGCCGGCCGGAGTCCGGTACGCCTGCGCCCCTTCCTGCCTTGAATTACCGGGCTTTCCCCGGCGCGCGTCGCGACCGGCTCTGCGTCCCGCGGGAAAGGGTCTTCAGCGTGACCGGAAGCAGCGGGGACGGCTCCCCCTCCCGGACAGCACGCTCCCCTTCGTAAAGGACTTCCTCCAGGAAAAGGCCAGACGGCGGGGCCGTCAACCGCGCCGGAAGATCCGACCGTTCCTCCAGCATCCTTCCCAGGTCCGCCTCGCTCAGGTTTCCCCGGCCCACCTCCACCAGGGTTCCCACCATGCGCCGCACCATCTTCCAGAGAAAGTGGGAACCCCGTACCCGGAACAGGATCAGGTCGCCCTGTTCCCAAAGCTCCACGCTCTCGACCTTGACCCGGGAGGACGTCTTCCCGTCCATCCGGCGGTCGGCGAAGGAGGAAAAATCGTGGAAGCCCTCGAAAACCTGGGCAGCGGACTGCATCGCCCGCGTATCCAGACGGTCCCGGACCCACCAGACATATCGTTTGCCGAAGGCGGTCCGCTCCCGGGAGAGGACATAGAGATAGCTCCTGGAAACAGCGTCTCTTCGCGCATGGAAGCGCGGGTCCGCCTCTTCCGCACGGAGGACGCAGATCCCTGACGGCAGGAGATCGTTGAGCCCCTGCCGAAGCCGGTCCGGGGATATCTTTCGGGGAACGACCAGGTGGGCCGCCTGCCCGAGGGCATGGACGCCGGCATCGGTCCGTCCGGACCCCTGGATTTCCACGGGTCCTCCGAAAAGTTCCCGGGCCGCCGCGATCAGGGTTCCCTGGACCGTCCGTGCATTCTCCTGGATCTGCCAGCCCCGGTAGCCCGTTCCGTCGTATTCGATGACAAGGCGGTATTTGATGATGCCCGGATCATCCGCTCTAGACGGCGAGGGCACTGGCAATTTTTTTCTTCGGGAAGGTGAGGGGCGTCTCATCGTTCCTCCTGCGCCTTCGGGATCGATGCCGGATCCGTCAGGAATGTCATGCCGAGGAGCCCCCTCAGGTATCCGTATTTCCCTTTGCCATAGCGATTTCCACCGGGCCTGAGCGTGGTGACGGCCGCCCGGCCGACGATCCGCTTTCTCTGCAATCCAGCTTTTCCCTTCGTACGGACGCTCCAGAAGTTGTGAAAGACCAGCACGTCGTCTTCGTGTACCCCCATATAGAGCATGATGTGTCCTTTCGTGTACAGAAGTGTCAGATAGGGTATGCCGTCCCGCCGGATCACCCGCTCCTTCTCGACCGGCTTGAGCATGGACAGGTCGACCCAGCGTCCCCCCTCCCGGGCCTGGTCCTTCGAGTTTCGGGGGAGCCAGATCCCGAAAGGGGCGAAGAGGTCCCGGATCATGGCGGAGCAGTCCCGGTTTTCGTACATCCCGCCCCATCCGTAGGGCTGTCCCACCAGAACGTTGGCCACCCGGGCCAGGTTCCTCCGGGTCAGAGGCAGGGGCTTGGCCGCGGCCGCCTCCTCCGGAAGCACAACCTGCCGGATCACGGCCCGACCCTCCTCGTCTGCGACGGCCGCCAGGACGAGATGCGGACCGCCGACCGGTCCCTCCTCCGGGAACATCATGCCCAGGGACGTATTGAAGAGGAAGCGGCCGTTGACGGAATAGAAAGGGGTCTCGTCTTGCAGCACGGCCGCGTAGCGCCCCGATTCCCACCGCTGCACGAACGCGTCGTCCACCCAGGCGGCCTCCCGGGCGGGAATCCAGCCGTAGGTGAATCCCGTCTCCGCCAGGAGCCAGGCGCCGTCGGCGCTCATATGGGATACCCACAGGGGCGTATTGGCGGCGACCAGGGTCTGCTGGAACCGGTCGAACGGATAGTCGCAGGCATCGGGACCACAGGAGCGGAAATGGGGTTTCTGCGTGGGAACGGTCCGCATGTTGGCATTGACAAGGGTGATGGCCCGCCGGCCCGAATTGGGATAGGCCTCCAGTTGTGCATTGGCGCATACCCGGCGAATCCAGGCCGGGTCGTGGGGCCGTCTGTTCTCCCCGAACCCGGTTTTCCCGAATCCCTCGTGGAATTCCTCCTCCACATCTTCCCGCGCATAACGGGGGCTCGTGCGGTGCCACGGCGAAAAGAAGCGGGCATTGTATTGCCGATCCTGAAGATGCTGCTCCTCCGCCAAGAGGAGGGCGGCATCTGCGGAAACGGCTTCCAGATAGACGCCGTGATCCTGTTTCAGACGCCGGATGTCCTGAATCGGGTCGGTGGGGGCGGAAACGGACGTCAGAAGGACGATCCAGACCATCCAGAGATTCATCGGGGACATGGGCTGCTCCGTGGGGGCTCGACCGGCCGCGGGTGCATCCCCGGGGACAGTGACCGCTTTTAACACATCGACCATGAAACGACAATACCGGCGGACGGACGGGACGGTCCCATGAAAGGGATGGCTTTCGAAAAAAAACATTGCTATGATTGAATCGAATCCAGCGAAAGGAGGACCATGCGATGATTTCAGCCGGCCAGTTGAAACAGTTTGATTTCTTCTCAGAGTTCACCGATGCGGAACTGGAAAAACTTACAACGATCGCAGAAGAACAGGCCTACCCGGCGGGAGCCCAGATGTACAAGAAAGGCGATCCCGCGGCACACCTCTTTCTCGTAACCAAGGGCAAGATCATCCTGGTCCTGGACAGCTACGTGGGGCCCCACAAGCCGCCGCTCCAGGTAACGCTGGACATCATCACCAAGGGAGAGTCCATGGGCTGGTCTGCCGTGGTGAACCCGTTCATCTATACCCTGGGAGCCCTATGCATCGACGAATCGGACTTTATCGCCATCGACGCGCCGAAGCTCCGGGAGTTGATGGAAGAGGACTGTACGATGGGCTTCAAAGTCATGAAATCCATCGGCAAGGTCCTGGCATCGCGGCTCAATCACACGCGGATCATCCTCGTGGGCGAGCGGGGGCTTTCCCACCTTTCCGAGTACTGACGGAGGAAGGAGCGGAACGATGGCCGGACAGCCCGTGCGCATCTTCGGCAAGGCGGGTTGACCGTACACGGACCGGGCCAGGGAGGCCTTCGGAAACCGGGCGGTCTACATGGACGTGAGATCCGATCCTCAGGCGCTCCGTGAAATGCTGGCGCTGACCGGAGGAACCCGCAAGGTTCCGGTGATCGTGGACGGGGAAAAGATCAGCGTCGGTTACGGGGGCTCTTGAGGCGTGTAGATCCGCCGGAGGCGGGTCCGGAGACGGATACTGGCAGGACCGAAGAAGGGAACCGCATAAGTATGATCTTCCCGCAGACAGCGGGATAATCGGCAATCCGGAACAAAGCCTCCGCGGGGAATGGATCGGCTCGATCCCCCGCGGGGGCTGTTTTTTTTGGGATCCGGAACGGAATATGATATGGATGGAAGCCGTCGCGGCCGCACCGGCCGCGGAAGAAAATCAAAACCCCAGGGAGGCTTGACATGCGTACCAAAAGAAATTTCCTGTGCTGCCTGTTCCTGGCCGGAGCGATTCTCTTCGCCCCCGGCATTCCTGCCGCAACGGTCGACGCGGCTTCTGCGCCGGCCGGGGCTGTGTCCGGCGGTTTCGCCGATCTGGCGGAACGGCTCAGCCCGGCCGTGGTCAACATCAGCACAACGAAAACCGTGAAAAGCGGCGGCACCGGCCCGTTCGGCGCCATGCCCCAGAACCCCTTCGGCAATGACTTCTACCGGCGTTTCTTCGGCGACCAGCCGAACCGGGAATACCGCCAGCGGGGACTCGGCTCGGGATTCATCATCTCCCGGGACGGCTACATCTTCACCAACAACCACGTAATCGCCGGAGCGGACAAGATCCTGGTAAAACTGGCCGGCGGGAAGGAATACCCGGCGGAGATCGTTGGCCGGGACGCCAACACGGACATCGCCCTCATCAAGATCAAGCCGAATGGTGACCTGCCGACGGCCCTCCTGGGTGATTCCGACAAGCTCAGGGTCGGTGACTGGGTCCTCGCCATCGGAAATCCCTTCGGACTCGAACAGACCGTGACGGCGGGGATTGTCAGTGCCAAGGCGCGCTCCATCGGAGCGGGTCCCTACGACGAATTCATCCAGACGGACGCCTCCATCAATCCGGGCAACTCCGGCGGCCCGCTGTTCAACCTGAAGGGCGAAGTCGTGGGGATCAATACGGCCATTGTCGCCCAGGGGCAGGGAATCGGCTTTGCCGTCCCCGTCAACATGGCGAAGGAAATCTACAACGACCTGAAGACGAAGGGCAAGGTCACCCGCGGCTGGCTCGGCGTCTCCGTTCAGGACCTGACGGATGAGATGGCCGCCAGCCTGAAAATCACCGGGAAGCAGGGGGCCCTGGTGGGAGACGTCTTCCCGGGCGAGCCGGCGGACCGGGCGGGCATCAAGACGGGCGATTTGATCGTCGAGGTCGGCGGAAAGGCCGTCCGCAACACCCATGATCTCCTGCGTCTCGTGGCAACCCTCCAGGTGGGCCGGAGGGTGGCCCTCAAGATCATCCGGGACGGCCGGGAAAGAACCGTCGAAGCGACGGTCGGTGAGCGCAAGGATGCCCGGGAAATCGCCCGCATCGGCAAGGGCACCGAGCGGTTCGGAATGACCGTCCAGGAGATCACCCCGGAAATGGCGCGCCACTTTGGAATGGCCGATAAGACCGGCGTCGTGGTGACCCGGGTGGCGGAGGGGAGCCCTGCCGAGGAAGCGGGAATTCAGCCGCAGGACATTATTCTCCGGGTGAACCGGACGGAGATCCGGTCGATGAAGGATTATCTGCAGGCAACTGCGGGCGTGAAGGAGGAAGACTCGCTGCTGTTCCTCTTTCGCCGTGGAGAAAGCAACTTCTTCATCACCCTGAAAAATCAGAAAGCAAAATAGGAGGAGATAGCGCCGCAATGGAACTTCGCACCGCCGTCCGGGAAAGACGGAGTATCCGCCAGTTTCGCAGGGAAGCGGTCCCCCGGGAGCTGATCGAGGAAATCCTGCAGGATGCCCGCTACGCCCCATCCTGGGGAAACACCCAGCCCTGGGAGATCTTTGTCGTCACCGGCGAGGCTCTCGAGGCCTTCCGGTCCGGGAACCGGGAGAGCCTTCTCAAGGGCGTTCCCATGGCCTCGGAGGCACCGATGCCCCAAGAGTGGCCGGAGACTCTGAAGAGTCGCTATACGGGCACCGGCCGGAGCGTCCTGGAGGCCCAGTCCATCCCGAGGGAGGACAAGCAGGCGCGGCTCGATTATGCCCTGCGCATGTTCTCCCTCTTCGACGCCCCGGCTCTTCTGATCCTGTGCACCGACCGCAGCCTGCCGGAGGGATACGCCATGCTGGACTGTGGCCTGCTTCTCCAGACGATCTGCCTCCTGGCCAGGGACCGGGGCCTGGGAAGCTGCATCCTGGCCTGTTCTGTCGGCTATCCGGACCTGATCCGCAAACTCCTCCCCGTGCGGGAGGAGCAGCGGATCGTCATGGGCGCGGCCCTCGGCTGGCCCGACGATGATTCGCCACTGAACCGGTTCCCCCGGGAACGGGCGGAGCTGGGGGAAATCGTCACCTGGGTAAGCGCGTCATGACAGGAAGAGAAGTCCGCGGCCCCTTCCCGGAGGTCCGCAGGGAAACCGTCGGGGGTGCTGGGCTTGATTATCTCTTCTACGAAGGAAATGGGCCCGACGTGATCATGCTCCACGCCACAGGCTTCCTTCCCTGGCTGTGGCACCCCATCGCCCGGGAACTGACTCCGGCCTGCCGCGTTCTGGCACCTTATTTCTGTGACCATCGCCCGGCGGATCCCGACGAAGGGGGGCTCCCCTGGGAAACCCTGGCGGAGGACCTGGCAGCCTTCTCAAGGCAGCTTGGCCTGGACAGGCCGTACCTGATCGGCCACTCCATGGGCGCCACCATCATAACCATCGCCGCCGCCATGTTCGAAATCGCCCCCCGGGGGCTGGTCCTGATCGAGCCGATCTTCCTTCCCGACGAGATTTACAGGATGAACATGCGGGTGGAAGACCACCCGCTGGCCTCCAAATCCATCAAGCGCAGGAACGGCTGGCACGACGCGGCGGAGGCAAAGGAATATCTTCGTTCCAGAAAAATCTTCGAGGCCTGGGACGAGGAAATGCTGGACCTTTACATACGGTACGGCTTTCTGGAAAGCGACGCGGGCGGCCTTCAGCTGGCCTGTTCTCCCCGGCGGGAGGCGGCGCTGTTCATGGGAGGAAATCGCCTGAATCCCTGGCCGTTCCTGGAAAAGGTGTCCTGTCCCGTTCTCGTGATCGAGGGTGAGAAGAGCGACAATCGCACCTTCATCGATTTGAAAAAAGCCGCCGGCCGCTTCCCCCGCGGCTCCTATCGCCTCGTCGAAGGAGCCGGACATCTGGTTCCCATGGAGAGGCCCGCTGAAATCAGAGCGATGATTCATCAGTGTCTGGAGTCGAAAACATCTTGAAAAACTCACCGTTTTCCGTATAGAAAATACCAGTGATCGCGGATACCCTGTCAGGACAAGCAACTGCATATCCATGAAGGAGGGATAAAGCATGGCAAAGGCAAAAAAGGGAGATAAATTCCGTTGCGAAGTTTGCGGCTTGGTCGTTGTGGTGGATGAGTTTGGCAGAACCGGCGTGGGAGAGATTCTGTGCTGCCAGGGGAAACCCATGAACAAGGCAAAGGCCGTCGTCGCGAAAAAAGCGGCGCCGAAGCCCGCCGCCAAGGCCGCCGCTGCCAAAGCTGCACCCGCCGCGAAGAAGGCCGTAGCCAAGAAGGCCGCCGCCAAGCCCGCTGCCAAGCCTGCCGCAAAAAAACCCGCCGCAAAAAAAGCGGCAGCGGCGCCAAAGGCACCGGCAAAAAAAGCAGTCGCCAAAAGCAAGAAGTAATCATTCATTACTGCGGAAGCGATCACACAAAGAAAGTCCCCGCCTGGAACAGATAACGAACCGAGCGGGGCTTTTTTTCTGACAGGTTGTTGAAAAGGGACCGTCTGCTTCGTTCCCCTCATCCTTCGCCGCTCGACGTACCTCGGAGTAGGACTCGCGGTTCAGGATTTCGGGCGCCTCGCATCCAACCCCTTTTGAACAACCTGGAAAGGTGATTACCTGATAGGTTGCTCAAAAAAGTCTCCGATAAAGGAATGAACCTCGATCGGGCCGGGATGACGAAGCGGAGCATGCATGGAACGACTGCAAACCTCTGAAACCAGCCGCTGGTGCGAAAGTCACGGGTACTTCATCGCCGTCGAGGCCTGTCAGGCCCGTGCCTTGAAAAGGCCGCGCTGCCGGCGCTGCCTTCTGCTGTGGAGGCAGATGCCGCTTCCCTTCCTGGAGACCGCCGGCGGAGCCGATCGGAAGAAGGGAACGCAGCGCTCCGCCGATGCGGATTGACCGACCCGTCCCCGAGATCAGAGGAAGAAACATGTTCAAGGAAACAGCGGAACACTGGGTGGAGGATCTGAAGGCCCGCGGCAGGCTGAAGGACCTGGACGAGGCTTCGCTCCGGAAGCTGGTGGACGACTACGCCGTTCGCATCGAAGCCTTCTATCACGAAGCGGTCCACCGCCAGCTTGAACCGATCGGGAAAGTCGCCGAATATGAAAGGATGATCCTCTTCGACACGCAGTACCTGCACAAATACCTGAACCAGACGATCCCCGGTTACCCGGCCTTCCGCTTCGAAGTGCTCCAGGAGGCCCGAAAAGCGATCCTCGGAGATTCGTGACCGGAAACCCTATGGACATTCATTTCCTGGGAACGAACGGCTGGTATGACACGGAAACGGGCAACACGATCTGCACCCTGATCCGCACGGACCACTGGGAGATCCTGCTCGACGCAGGATACGGCATCGCGAAGGCCGACCGCTACCTGGCCGCGGAACCGGAAAATTCAACGGTCCTTCTCCTCAG
Source organism: Syntrophaceae bacterium (assembly GCA_013177825.1). Lineage (NCBI taxonomy): Bacteria > Pseudomonadati > Thermodesulfobacteriota > Syntrophia > Syntrophales > Syntrophaceae > Syntrophaceae bacterium. The sequence continues at coordinate 105,935 of JABLXX010000010.1, read as the reverse complement.
CCACTTCCACCTGGATCACGTGGCGGGCCTTCATACCCTCGCCAAGTTCCGTTTCCCCAAGGGCCTGATCATTGCAGGCCCTGATGGATCCAGGCAAACGCTGAACGTCCTCGTGAATGCACCATTCACCATCCCCCTGGCGGACTTATCCTATCCGGTGGATGTCCTGGAACTGCCGGACGATCTGGGCCGGATTCCCTTTCCGCTTCTGGCTCTTCCTCTGCGACACACCGGAATTACGCTGGGGTTCCGCATCGAGGCGGAGGGGTTGACCGTGGCCTATTGCCCCGATACCGGTTACTGCGAAAACGCCCTGTCTCTGGCCCGCGGCGCCGACCTCCTCATCGCCGAATGCGCCTACCGGAGCGGGCAGGGAAACGAGGACTGGCCCCACCTGAATCCGGAAACGGCGGCCCGGATCGCACTGGAGGCAGGAGCCCGCAGGCTGGTTCTGGTCCACTTCGAAGCCTGGACATATCCGACCTTCCGGGAACGGGATGAGTCGGAAGCCGCGGCCCGTCGCATCTTCGCGGAGACCCTCGCCGCCCGGGACGACATGCTCCTCTCATTGTAAAACGGCCTGCCGCCCGCTTTCCCGTACCATCCGAGGCGAAGAACCACCTTTCTATTCCGACCCGACAACCGGCGAATTTTCAGGATCCCGTCTCACCTCTCAGACCGCCTCAAACAGCGCCGCCGTCTCGATGTGAGAGGTCTGGGGAAACATGTCCAGTGGCTGGAGCGCCGCAATGACGAATCCCCGATCCGCCAGAAATCGGGCGTCCCGAGCCTGGGTCGCCGGGTTGCAGGAGACATAGACGATTCGCCTCGGGGCCAGATCCACAAGGGCTTCCAGGACCTCCCGGGAACACCCGGTCCGGGGCGGATCCAGAACTGCAGCGTCGATCCGATGCCGGCGGCTCAGGACATCGCGCAATCCCTCCGCCACGTCCCCCGCATGAAAATGAGCCTCGCGAAACCCGTCCCGCAGGAGGTTTTCCCGGGCACAGGCAACCGCCGCCCGATCCTGTTCGATGCCGAAGACGGATCCCGCCCGAGGCGCCAGAAACCGGGAGAAGAGGCCGGAGCCGCAATAGGCGTCCAGAACCGCTTCGTCAAGGGAAGGGGACGCCAGTTCCAGGACAACGTCTACCAGCGTGTCCACCAGGGACTCGTTGGCCTGGAAGAAACCTCGATCCGGAACGGACAGCAGGACTCCCTTGACAACCCGATGAATGTGCCCCCGGCCGGGCAGCGCCGGATTTCCGCGGTTCGGAGATCCATGCCCCGGAGCGGACCAGAGCAGACGCTCCTCCCGGCGGACAGGCCCGTTCCTCCGCTCTTCCAGCGAGCGCCGGAGCAGCGGCAGGGACTCGTTGACGCTGTCCGCCAGAAGGAGGCACCGGTCCACATCCAGCACGTTGTGACTCCCCCGCTCCATGAAGCCCGCCTTCGTCTTCCGTCCACCTCCGTACTGCACGTGGATCTCCGCCCGGCCGCGATAGGAAAAGACCAGCGGGGAGGGAATGACGGGTTGCAGGGGCAGGTCCATAAAGCGCCCGATCCGGGCAAAAGACTCCGCGACATGGCGTTCCTTGATGGTCAACTGATGACCGTACCGGACATGCTGGAGCGAACAGCCCCCGCACCGGCCGTAATACACGCAATCCGGCTCGACCCGCCGGGGTGACGGAGAAAGGACCTCCCGCAGGACCGCCCGGGCATAGTGATTCCGCCGCTCCGTCACGTCCGCCACGACCTCGTCGCCGTCCACCGTGTAGGGGACAAAGGTAACCAGACCGTCCGGGCGCCCGACCCCGTCCCCGCCGAATGCCACCGCGTCGATGGTCATCCGGATGCCATTCCCGGTCTTCCCGTTCCGCGTCATTGCGCCGTTCTCCGCTCCGTTTTTCCTCTCATGTCAGGATTCCCAGTGAAAGACAAGCTCACCGCAAAATGAATCAGATCTTTTTTTCATTTTTTAAGGAAGTCTGCCCCCTGGTTCGAAAGCCCCCCTCCCCGATGTTCGCGGGGGTGCGGCCGGGGCGTTCCAGAGGAGCATTGGGAAGCTTTTCCATCGCTTCATTCATTCAATCAAGAAATGGCTTATGCGGAAAAGCTTCCGCGACGGCGGAAGCCCCCGTGACAGCCCCCGCGCCTCGGACTGTGTCAAAAAACAGATCCGACCTCTTACCCTTACAGGATTCTTGCGACGCAAGCCCCTTTACATCCCGGGAGATTGCTGGTATTGACAGTCGCCTTTGGGATCCCATGCGGTTTCCCACATCAAACAACCGGAAAGCCATGAATCCTCTCGAACACCCCCATGTCCACCGCGTCCATCACGAAGGGCGGGAAATGATCCTGGTCGGGACGGCCCACGTGTCCCGGGAAAGCGCCGAACTGGTGGAGCAGGTCCTGGACGAGGTGAAGCCGGACACAGTCTGCGTGGAACTCTGCCAGCCCCGGTTCGACGCCCTGAAACAGAAGGACAAGTGGCAGGAAACGGACATCGTCAAGGTCATCCGGGAGAAGCGGACGTCCCTTCTCCTTTCCCAGCTCCTCCTGGCCTCCTTCCAGAAGAAGATCGCCCAGCGTTTCAACATCCAGCCCGGCGAGGAGATGATCCGGGCCGTTGCGAAGGCGGAAGAAACGGGCGCCCGGGTGGTCCTGGCGGATCGGGAGGTCCGCATCACCCTGACGCGGACCTGGCGCAGCCTGGGATTCTGGAAAAAGGCGAACCTGATGTCGGAGGTCCTCGTATCCCTCTTCTATACGGAAGAGATCACCGAGGAAGAGATCGAAAAGCTCAAGGAGCGGGACATGCTGGAGGTGGCGCTCCAGGCCATCAGCGAGAAGCTCCCCCAGGTGAAGACCATTCTGATCGACGAGCGGGACCGCTACCTGGCCTCCCGGATCCGCACCGCCCCGGGAGAGCGCATCGTGGCCGTCGTCGGGGCCGGACACATCCAGGGCATCCTGGAGAACATCGACCAGCCGGTAGACCTGGCGGAACTGGAACAGATCCCCCCGAGGGGCTGGCTGGCCCGCACGGTCGGTTGGCTGTTTCCCCTTGCCATCCTCGCCCTGTTCGTCGGCGGTTTTTTCGCGTCGGGCGCCCGCACCAGCCTCGCCATGATCCTCTGGTGGTCCGGCATCACCGCCGTCTGCGCCAGCGCCGGGGCCCTGCTGATGCTGTCCCACCCCTTCACGATCCTCGCCTCCGCCCTCTCCGCCCCGATCGCGACACTCCACCCCCTCATCGCCACGGGCTGGGTAGCCGGACTCGTGGAGGCGACCCTGCGGAAACCGCAGGTTCGGGATTTTCTGGACCTGAAGGACGACATCACCTCGTTCCGGGGATTCTTCCGCAACAAGATCACCCGGCTCCTGATCCTGGTGGCCGTCGTGAACCTGACGACCTCCATCGGGACCTTTGTCGCCATCCCGGTGGTGATGAAGTTCATCTTCCAGCCGCTGTGAGAGGCCTTTGATGAAGGATGACGAGAAAAAAGCGATTCTCTGCCCCCAGTGCCGCCGCCTCATCAGCCGGGACGAGCCGGTCTGCCCGCACTGCGGCCTGTCGCGGCCCGGCACGCGCCGGGTAGCCGCCCTGCTGGGACGTCTTGGATCGGGAGCCCTGGATCCCGTTCGGATCGTGCTGTTTTCCAACGTGGCGCTGTTCCTGCTGTCGCTCCTGCTGAATCCGTCCTCCCTGGGATTCTCCCTGAACCCGCTCTCGTTCCTGTCTCCCTCCGAGACCAGCCTGTTCTACCTGGGGGCCACCGGGACGGTGCCGATCCTGGCGTACGGGCGCTGGTGGACCCTCTTGACGGCCTCCTTCCTGCACGGCGGCCTCCTCCACATCTTCTTCAACATGGCCGCCCTGACCCAACTGGGCCCCTTCGTGTGGCGCCAGTTCGGATTCTGGCGGTTCTGGATCATCTACCTGGCGAGCGGGATCGGCGGATTTCTCCTGTCCCTCCTGGCAGGCGTCCCGTTCACCATCGGCGCCTCCGCGGGCCTATGCGGACTCATCGGGGCGATCCTGTATTACGGCAAGAGCCGGGGGGGATTCCTGGGTGAGATGATCTCCCGGCAGGCCATGGGCTGGATCGTGGGACTCGCCGTGTTCGGCCTCCTCCTGCCGGGCATCAACAACTGGGCCCACGGCGGCGGGCTCCTGGCCGGGATCGGCGTTGCATTCCTGACGGGCCACCGGGACCGGGGACCCGAAACGGCGGTTCACCGCGCACTGGGGGCCGTTCTTGCGGGACTTACCGTCCTCTGTCTCCTCTATGCCGTGGCGGGCGCCTTCGCCATGGCCCTGAACCTGAACTGACGAACCCTCGCTTGAATTGACAGTCCAGCCGCCATTCGGTAGAATGAAGGGCGATTCAGGACGTTCGTTTCTTGGTCCGGAATGCATCTTCAGCGGAGATGCGGAGCGCGAGTGGCGATGCCTGTCCCGCTACGGGATCACGGAGGACAAAATGTACGGATACCGACGGACAATCTCGTTCTGCCTTACCGCCCTGGCCCTCCTGGCCTTCAGCGGCTGCTATACCGCCTCAACCATCGAGGTGAAGGACCGGATTGTCGGCGTCCGCTCCGGACGGTTTGTCGTGATTGACGGGAAACTGGGCGCCGACTACCCGTACTCCTATGATCGGGTCTGGACGGCCGCGGAAAAGACGATGGCCCAGATCAAGGCCACGGACGTCGTCCCGGACCGCGGCATCGCCTCCGGCTCGATCAAGGGCCGGGTGAGCGGTGACGAGGTCATGATCATGATCGATTACATTTCCCGGGACCGGACGTCCGTCTCGGTGCTGGTGGGCCTGATCGGTGATACCCTGGGAACCCGCCTGATCCACGAGCGGATTGAGGACAACCTGAAAAAGTCCACGCCATAAAAAAAGCCCACGCCGGGTGCCCGGCGTGGGCTTTCTGTTCTGTTCCCTGTTCCCTATTTCCTGTTTTCTGCTCCCCTGCCCGCCCGTTTCAGTGACGGGAAATCAATCCCAGACTCGCTATCAAATCCCCTGCGGCCTTCCGGACTTTTTCGGGCCCGAGCTCCTCCAGGCATTCACTGCGGTGCGAGTTGTCGCAGCCGATTTTCCGGCAGGGAACGCAGTCCCGGTCGGGAAAGACCGTCCGGTGCCGCGGACCCGGGTGCGCCCATGCCTCCCCGAAGGAAGGGCCGTAGATCGTCACGGTCGGCAGGCCCAGAGCGGCGGCCAGATGGGGGCCGCCGGTGTCGACGCCTACGTGCAGTACACTTCGGGCGATGACTCCCGCCAGTTCCGCGAGCGACGTTCGTCCCGCCAGGTTCCGGATGTGATCTCCACCGCCCCGCAGCAGCTCATCCGCCTTGTCCCGGTCTTCGACGGAGCCGACGATAGCGGTCCCCGCGCCCCAGTGCTCCCGGAACCATCGGATCAGGTCGATCCACTTTTCCTGGCCCCACTCCTTGTAAGTCCAGCGTGAATAAGGGCTGATGGTCACCCAGGGGAGTTCCATGTCCATCCGCTCTTCCCTGAAGAGGCGATCCACCCGCTCCGCGATGACCGGGGGAACGGGAAAAGGCGGCAGATCCCCCTCGATGTCGATCCCGAAGGGCCGCAAGACATCCAGAGATTGCTCCGCCGGCCCCCGGAACGGCCCTTTGCCCGGCAGCGGGGCGGCCGCCAGGTGCGTAAACATCCGGTTCCGCCAGAAGGGAACATCGTTGCGGCCGTAAGCGAGGGCTATCCGCACCGGGGCCCTGGTGCTCCAGGCCAGCAAGGCTCCCCGCTCGTCCCCCCGCAGGTCGACGGCCATGTCGAAGCGACGGCGCCGGAGGCTCGCCAGGAAGTTGGCATGGGCGGACAGGACCGCGATCCCGCCTCCCCGAGGCTGAACCACCTCTATGATTTCACGCAGAAGCGGGTTCGCCTCCAGGAGCCCGCCCCGTCCCTTCCTTGCAAGAAGGCTCATCTCCGCCGCGGGGAACCTGCCGTGGATTGCAGCCAGCGCGGGCCATGTCCACACGATGTCGCCGATATCGCCCAGCTGGATCACGAGAATGCGGCACGGGTCGCCGGGGATTTTATGTCGTTCGCGGATCAGCATATTCGGAAAAGAGCGGAAAAGGGGACAGATTTAAACCAGTCCCCTTTTCCTTGTGTTTTGGAACCCTTCGAGAAACGGCTCCGCCAGAGAGGCCACGCGATGGCCGATGGCCAGGGAGGCCGTCAGGCCCGGGGACTCGATCCCCACCAGGTTCACCAGACCCGGAAAGCCGCGGTCGCTCTCCTCGCGGATGATGAAATCCCGGTACGGCTCACCGGGCCCCTGGAGTTTGGGCCGGATGCCGCACATATCCGGCTGGAGGACCTCTGCCGGAAGCCCGGGCAAATAACGCCGGATGGCCTCATGAAAACGGCTTCGGAGGCCCTCGTCAACGTCATAATCAATCCGCTCTACGTACTGGACATCGGGCCCGAAGCGGACCCGCCCCGCCAGATCCACCGTGGCGTGAATGCCGAGTCCTTCCTTTCCCCGGTCCGGAGCGGGGTAAACCAAGTGCTTCAACCGGGGAGCAGCAGAAGCGGAGAAATAGGACCCCTTGCAGTACTTGAGGCGGTAATCGGCAGCATCCACGTCGATGCCGGCCATGGCGGCCAGCCGGTCGGAAGCGAGCCCGGCGGAGTTGACCAGAACCTTCGTCCGGAACCGGTACTCGCCGCCGTTGATCTCCACGTCGAAGCCATCTCCGTCCGGCCGGACCGCCGTGACATCCGACCGGAACGCCGCGGTGGCTCCCGTCGTCTGCAGACGCGACAGGAGTGCCTGCATGAACCGGTGGGAATCGACGATTCCCGTGGAGGGAGAAAACAGGGCTTCCCGGGCCCGCACGGCCGGCTCCAGTCGCCGAATCTCCCGGGGGGTCAGAAAGCGGAGGTTCATGACGCCGTTTCTCTCCGCCTGGTCGCGAAGCCGGTGGAGTTCCTCGCCGTCCTCGTCACCGCCGGCAACGATCATCTTGCCCACCCGCCGGTGCGGCACCCGCCACTCCGTACAGGCCTCGTAAAGCAGGCGGTTTCCTTCCCGGCAGAGGGCCGCCTTCACAAAACCCGCCGGGTAGTAAATGCCGGCATGGATGACCTCGCTGTTCCGGCTGCTGGTTTCCCGGCCGCAGGATTCATGCCTCTCCAGGAGCAGGACGTCCCGGTACTCCCGGGACAGCCGCTCCGCCACGGCGAGACCCACAACCCCGGCGCCGATGACGGTGGCGGAAAAACAGTCCCTCAAAGAACGCTCCTTGAATCCTGGGGGGCGTATTCGGGAACGATGCCGTGCAGAAGACGCCGGATCTCCGGAGCGTCGTGCCGCGAAGCGGCTTCGCAGAGCTGCTCGATCTCGCCATAGAGCCTCCGGCGGAATGCCTCCGGATCCGTTTCCCGCTCCGGGTCCGGATCGGGCCGGAGGACCAGGATCTTGTCGTGGCCCGTGGGAACGATCCCTTCTCCCTCGGTGATCAGTTCCTCGTGCAGTTTTTCGCCATCCCTGAGCCCCGTGAAAACGATTTGGACGTCCCGGTCCGGCTCCTTTCCCGACAGGCGGATCAGGTCCCGGGCCATGTCGATGATCCGTACGGGCGTTCCCATTTTCAGAATATAGATTTCCCCGCCCTCCCCCATGGCGCCGGCCTGGATGATCAACTGGGCTGCCTCGGGAATCGTCATGAAGAAGCGCGTCACGTCGGGATGGGTCACCGTAACGGGCCCGCCGTGCTCGATCTGGCGCCGGAACAGCGGAATGACCGATCCGGAGGAACCGACCACGTTGCCGAAACGGACGGAGAGGAACCGGGTGTCCGTTCCCTGGTGAGCCTGGAGAATCAGTTCCGTGACCCGCTTGCTGGCCCCCATGACGTTGGTGGGCCGGACGGCCTTGTCGGTGGAGACCAGGACGAACCGTTCCACACCGAAGGAGACGGCCGTCTCCATTGCCGTCCTGCTTCCCTGGATGTTGTTGAAGACGGCCTCCCACGGGTTCAACTCCAGCATGGGAACGTGCTTGTAGGCGGCGGCGTGAAAGACCACATGAGGACGGTACGTTTCCAGGACGGAGCGCAAGAGGGCCTCGTCCTGCACCTGTCCCAGAACAGGCTCATACCGCCGGAAGGTCAGCTCGTTCTCCATCTCCATCTGAATCTGGAAAAGGTTTGCCTCCGAAGCGTCCAGAAGCACGATCAGTCCCGGCTCGAACCGGACCAGCTGGCGGCAGAGCTCGGAGCCGATCGACCCGCCGCATCCGGTAACGAGGATCGTCCGGCCGGCCAGGTAATTCCGGATACCCGTCACGTCCAGGTGGACCGGGGGCCGGCCCAGCAGGTCCTCGTAGCTCACGTCCCGCAGGATCTTGACACTGACTCGGCCGTCGATGATCTCCCCGATACCCGGAAGGGTTTTGTACGTAACGTTGCACTCCTTGCAGACGTCCACGATCCGCCGCATCTGCTCCCCTGTGGCTGACGGCGTGGCGATAAGGATTTCCTCGATGTCATGGCGCATCACCAGGGACGGAATCGTCGCCACCGTTCCCAGGATGGAGACGCCGTGGATGGAACGCCCCTGCTTATGCGGGTCGTCGTCGATGAACCCGGACACCCGGTAATGAATCTGCTCGTTCTCGTTGATCTCTCGCAGGATCTTCTCCCCCGCATCTCCTGCTCCCACGATCAGGACGTTCCGGGGCGGCCTCGCAGCGGCGGCCCCGTCTGCGCGGCCGTTCCCCGCCCGAGCCTGAGTCATGTAATAGGACCGGACAAGGAGACGGTGCAGGCCCGCCAGCATAAACGTCAGCCCTCCGTCCATCAGGAAAACCGCCCGGGAAAAATTCTCGTCCCGATACAGAAGAAAAACGACCGCGATGGAGACGAGTGTCGTCATGGCCGTTCCGGTTGCAAGAAGCCAGAAATCGCGGACGCTGGTATAGCGCCACATGCCGTGATAGAGACCCAGCCTGTAAAATACGATGATTTTCAACGGGATCAGCCAGGGAAGCACCATTTTGATATGCACCAGCCTGGTTTGATCGATGAAAAATTCAAACCGGAACAGGTAGGCAATGATATGCGCCGCGACGAACAGGGCGCCGTCGATTGCCAGCTTCACAAAGAATCGGGGATTTTTGAGTTGTTTTCGCATAAATGTTGCCGGTCGGGGCGATCGGTGCCTGCCACTTCCTTACATATTGACATTACAATACAATTTGCTGAGCGACGTCGATTGGTCCTGTCTTCAGGAGTGTTCCCTTTCCCGTGATTGACATTGCCACAGAACGGCAATCATTCCAAACAGGACATAATGAATCGTCAGTTGCGGACCGAAGGCCGAGTCCATGAACAGGTCAAGGACCGTGATGCACGTCAGCGACGCCGTCAGGATGACACCCAGGTGCCGGATTTCCCGGTCCTCCCCTTTCATCATCAGCCCGATGCTCGTTCGAAACGCAGCAACCAGAACATACAGCCACAGGACGAGCCCCACCAGGCCGGTACGGACGGCGACGTCCATGTAGGAATTGTGCGTCGCGCCCCAGAAGATGCCGCCTTCATGATGCTGCCGGTATTTCTCCGGCAACCTTGCGTTGTATTTCGCCAAATCCACATACTGCCGGTTTCCGTATGTCTGCATCCCGTAGCCGATCCCGAAGACGGGATAGTCCTTGAGCAGCTCGATGGAGATCATGGCAATCTTGACCCTGGACTCGCCGGCCAGAGCCTTGAGGGACATGCGGTCCCTCACGCTGGGAACGAATGAAAACATCAGCACGCCCGCGATGAGGATGACAAACAGCGGAAGCAGGTTCTTCCGCAACCGGGGCAGGAACACCCACGCCGGGGCGAGCGCACCGACAAACGCCGCCCGCGCCCCGCTCAAAACCGACGCCGCCGCCGAGACAATCACACCGAACAGGTACAGGTACCGGTACGCACCGTCGCTTTTCAGCCTCAGGAATCCGAGAGACAGGAACACCGTGAACAGGGTTGTATAAGTCAGAAACCCTGGATTGAACTCCAGGTAGGGAATGTACATGCCCAGCCGCTCCGTCAGGGGATAGCGGGCGATGCCATAGTAATAAACGAGAAGGCCGGCAGAAAAGAGGAGGCCCGAGACAACGGTCAGGCGGAGCAGGAGAATCAGTTTCTCCTTTGTGTCGAATACGTTGAAGATCAGGAAGAACAAGACAAGAAAACAGAGAAGGTGGGCATAGTAGTCATGAATGCTGTTCTTCACGTCCAAGGCGGAAAAAAGCCCCAGGAATCCCCAGAAGGCGAACAGGAGCAGCGGAATCGTCAGAGGTGTCCTGAAGTTCAGCTTCATCCTGCCGGTCAGCGAAAGGATGGCGACCATAAGCGTGGACGAGTAAAATGTGATCAGCTCAATGGCCGTCTTTCGCGGAAACGGATTGATGAAAACGTAAACCGCCAGAAGAACCAGTACCGTGCACTGTATCGCTCTGGTTATCCTCGCTCCGTTATCCGCAACAGGGGATTGTGCCGGGTTCCTGTCGTTCATTGCAATGGCCTGACGTTTATGCCCTGACGGCATGGCGCATCACTTTCTCCACCGCCATGACGGTGTCCTGGAGATCGTCCGTTTCCAGCGTCGGGTGAACGGGAAACATGAGGCTCGTCTCCGACAGCCGCTCCGCCACGGGAAGCCTGTCCCGGGGAACCAGGCCCGTATCGATAAAGGCCTTTTCCATGTAGATTTCACCGCAGGTGCCGCTGAAGCAGGGCACACCCTCGGCTGTCACCGACGTGATGATGCGCTCCTGGTCCCAGGAATCCTTCAGCATCTCGGGAATCAAAAACACATAATACTTGTAGTAGGAATGCCGGACGTGAGGAGGGGGAACAACGACACGCAGGCCCGGCACATGGGCGAGGCGATCCGAGAGATAGCGGGCGTTGCGCTCCCTTTTCCCGAGCCAGCCATCAAGTTTTTTCAGCTGGATCCGGCCGATTGCAGCCTGCAGCTCGGTCATCCGGTAATTGGATCCGAAGGAATCGTGAAGCCACCTGAAAACGGGAGGATGATGCTTCTCGTGCGCGGGCCAAAAACTTTTCCCATGGTCCTTGAACGACCAGACTGCCGACCAGATCTCCTCCTTGCCGGTGGTAACCATCCCGCCTTCCCCGGCCGTTGTCATGATCTTGTCCTGACAGAAGGAAAAGGCGGCCACATCCCCGAAAGAGCCTGTTTTCCTGCCCCGATAAAGAGCGCCGTGGGCATGGGCGCTGTCCTCGACCACCCAAAGGCATCGATCCCTGGCCATATCCATGATCGGATCCATTTCACAGGGCCATCCGGCATGATGCACGGCGAGGACCGCCTTCGTCCGGGGAGTGACGACCCGCGCCATGGTTTCCGCCGTTATGTTCTGACTGTCGGGATCCACATCGGCAAAAACGGGGATTGCCCCCAGGAGGATAAACGCGCTGGCCGAGGCAATGAACGTCCGGGGCGTTACGACGACCTCGTCACCGGCACCGATTCCCAGGGCCCGAAACGCACTGTCCAGTGCAACCGTTCCGTTGGCCATGGCCACCGCATACCCGGTGCCAACATACGAGGCAAATTCCTTCTCAAAGATATGTCCTTCCTCGCCGGTCCAATAGTTCACCCGGCCGGAACGGAGAACGGATGTTGCGGCCATCACCTCGTCATCATCATAAACAGGCCAGGACGGGTATGGGACATGCCGTACCGCATGCCCGCCCTCCACCGCAAGACGATCAGCCTTTCCCATTTTCCCCCTCTTTCCCGCGCGGCGGCAACTTCCGCAGCACTTTTGCCGGGACTCCCCCGGCGACAACGTCGGCCGGAATGTCCCGATTGACGAAACTGCAGGCCGCAACGACGGCGTTCTCCCCGATGTGGACACCGGGCATGATGACCGAGTGGCTCCCGATCCGGCAGTTCCGGTCCAGCCGGACTTCCCCGGCCTTGTCGTCGATCGTGGAAACGGAATAAATGGAGCAGTGCGATCCGATCTGGACCTCGTCTCCGATGACGACGCCGCGGACGGCATTGATATACGTAAAGGCCCCGATGTCCGTCCGGTACCCAAGGCGAAGCCCCGGAACATGCCGGACCAGCCAATGGTACTTTGTGGGCTTGCCCTCCTCAATTTCCGGATACTGCCAGTCGGCAAAGCGGTCTTTTTCAGTCTTCATGCCTGCTCCCCTTGAATTCCTCCGCTGTACAGTGTCCTTCCTGGCTGATGCCTTCCCTCCTGAGAACGATTCCCAGGGTCATGAAGAGAATCTTCAGGTCAAGCAACAGGTTGCGGTTGTCCACATACCAGACGTCCAGCCGGAATTTATCCTCCCACGTCAGCGCATTCCGCCCGTTCACCTGCGCCCAGCCGGTCAGCCCGGGCTTCACGTGGTGCCGGCGCTTCTGCTCGGAGTCGTAGCGATCCAGATAAGCCGTCAAAAGGGGCCTCGGCCCCACCAGGCTCATGTCACCCCGCAGCACATTCCAGAGTTCGGGGAGTTCGTCAAGAGATGTTGATCTCAGAAACCGGCCGAATGCCGTCAGTCGCTCCTCGTCGGACAGGAGGCGCCCCTCCCCGTCCCTCGCGTCCGTCATGGTCCGGAACTTGTAAAGACCGAAGGGCTTCCCGTTCAGTCCCGGGCGGATTTGCCGGAAAAGGACCGGCCGGCCAAGGGTCCGGAGGATCATGAGGGCGATCAGGGCCATGACCGGAAGGACCAGAACAAACGCACATCCGCCGATGGCCAGATCCATCGCGCGTTTGCAGTAATGCGCCGCCCCCGGTTGCATCAGACGTTGTCCCCGGCCTTATGGCCACTCCGGACGGACATCAAAACCCGCTCCAGTTCCCGGGCAAGCCGCTCCCTGGAAAACAGCTCCCGGGCAAGCTTCCCGGCCGCGCTTCGGGCTTTTTCCATCCATTCCGGGTTGCGGATGGCACCGGTCAGCAGGCGGGCGGCCTCGGGAATGTCATCGGCAGGAAGGATGAGCCCCGCTCCGTGCTCCTCGGCAAGCCGGGACTGCCACCCGTCGAAATTGTTGACGATGGGCCTCCCCGCCGCCATGGCATCGAAAAACTTGTTCTGGACCGCATCCTTCCAGACAATCTTCGGACCCGTGAAAAGGGCTGTAACAAGATCCGATGCCGACAGCCAGGCGGGAACTTCCCGCTTGGGGATGGCGTTCATCATGAAGAAATTCTTCTCCAGAACGTCCTGCTCCCGGGCCATGCCCCGGACCCGCTCCACCTCTTTTCCTCCGCCGATCACCAGGAAGCGGATTTCCGGATCGAGCATGCGTACGGCAGATGCCAGCCGCACCAGGTAATCGACTCCGTTCGCCATGCCCAGCGTCCCGGCAAAGAGGACCAGCGGCCGGCCCTGCAGCCACGGATGAAGGCTCCGCAGGCGCTTTCCCTCCTCCGGCGGCACATCGAACAGATCGAGATCGGCCCCGTTGGGAATCACGGAGACCTGCCCGGACGGATAGCCCGTTTCCACGATGGCGTCCCGCATCCCCGGGGCCAGCGCGACCACATGGGAAGCGTTCCCGTATGCAAATCGCTCTAGTCGCCGTGCCAGCCAGCGGCTCAGCGGATTTTTCAACGCTCCGAGGGCAATGGGAACCGCGGGCCACAGATCGCGAACCTCGAAAACCATCGGGATGCCGCAGCGCTTCGCCGCATACACGGCGGGAAGCGCAATCGTCAGGGGTGTACTCGTGGCAAAGACCAGATCCCCTCCAACGCGCGCCGCCTCTCTGGCCGATCGCCAGGCAAAGAGGAAAAAAGCCTTGATCCTCTCCCCGTACGGCATCTCGTTTCCATAAGGAACCGTCGTCCAATGAACGTGGATGCCGGCTTCCTCCGTAATGCGCCACCCTTCAGACGCATCGAAGCGCCCCGACTGATCGGAGGTGATCATATGGACCTCGTGGCCGGCCTCGACGAGCCGGCGCCCCATTTCATAGGAGCGGGTTCCTCCGGGCATGTCGGGCGTCACGAAGTACTGATGGAGGTAAACGATCTTCACGCTTTTTCCCCTGTCAGGATGCCATCACGACGAGAGGATCTCCACGACCTTTCGGGCGTGGTCGATGCCGGTCAGGCAGGGCGTACCCCTTTCAATGCAGTCGAGAAAGTGGTCGATCTCCACCTTCAGGGGCTCCTGGAAGTCGATCTTCGGGATCAGGATATCGCCGGACCGGAGGCTGAAGGTCGGATAGGAAGGACCATCGTAATCCATGTTCTCCCCCAGGACGGCCTTGCGGTCGATCCCCTTGTCATAAACGGCGATCTTGTTTTCCGCCACGTCGTCATACACGACCATCTTCCGGGAACCCACGACGGTCATGCACCTCACCTTGCCGGGGTCCAGCCAGCTGACGTGGATATTGGCCATGATTTTCCCGGGATAGTGGATGTTCATGAAGACGACGTCGGCAATCCCCGGCTGGATGAAGTCCACCCCCCGCTTCACCACCGAAACCGGCTCGGGGTCGCCCAGCCAGTATTGGATGATGCTGACGTCGTGGGGGGCAAAATTCCAGAGAGCGTCCACGTCGGAGCGGATCCTTCCCAGATTCAGGCGCTGGCTGTAGATGTAGCGGATGTCGCCGATCTCCCGGTCATCGATCAGTTTCTTCACGTATCGGACCGCGGCATTGTAGAGGAACGTGTGGCCGACCATGGCCACCCGTTTTCGCTCCTCCGCCAGACGGCCGATGGCCTCAACCTCCGCCACGCTCCGGGCCAGGGGCTTTTCCACGAGGATATGCTTTCCCGCATCCAGCGCCGCCATGGCAAGGTCGTAGTGGCTTGCCACTGGGGTGGCCACGATCACCGCGTCCACCTCCGGGTCTCCGACGACATCCTCCACCCGGTCCGTCACCGCAACAGCCGGATACAGGGATTGAACGTAATTGCGGCGCTCCGCAGACAATTCCGCTACGGCCTTCACCCGGCAGCGCCGGTTCGCAATCAGGTTGCGCAGCAGGTTGGGGCCCCAGTACCCCACACCGATCTGGGCGACTTGAATCATGATACGCTCCTTGTCGATGAATGTTTATACAGACAGAGACTCCTCGTGTCTCTGATGGATCCGGTAGAGGATCGCCCCGTACAGCAGATAAATAACCGCTTCCTTGCAGGACCAGAACCACAGGAAAGACTTGATGTCCTGGCGCCAGAAGAAAAACCCCAGCAACAGGGCGGTGATCATCGTCAGGAAGGACAGCACCTGCCAGCCGAGCAGCAGGTTGAGTTTCTCGAATGCCATAAGGCCGAGGCTCGTCGGGGAGACCACAAGCTGCCCGATGAAGCCGATGGAGAGAATCGCGGCATACTCCCCCGCTTCGCTCCATCCCGACCCCAGGAGCAGGAGGAAGATTTCCCTGCCGAAGAACAGCATCAGCAGGCTGGGACCGATGAAAAACACGAAGAGCAGTTTCCAGGTTTTCAAGAGCAGGGAGGTGGTCTCTTCGTGGTCGCGCCGGAGGCTTGCAACCCGCTGGTAAAACACCTGCCCCAGCGTCACGCTGAAAAAGTCCACCGCGCCCCGGAACAGCCGGTCGGCCACGGCGAAGGATCCGCCGACATGAGAGGAGAAAATGACGGGAAGCACAATCAGCGGAATCTGTGCGGATGCCGTGTCAAGAAAAGCACCTATACCGGCCTTTTTCGGAAAATCGGCGTACCGGGACGCGACAGGAAGCATCCTGGACCACCGGATGTCGCTGGCAATGACCACCTTGGATCGTTTTAGAATGGGTCCCAGACCGGCCGCGAGACCGATTGCATAGCCGCAGATCAGGCCGCCGCCGGGCAGTGCAACGACCAGATATGCGATCAACTGCCCCAAAACCGTGAACAGGGATTTCGCCGTCCGGGCAAGGACGATCCCCGGGAAACGCCGACCTCTCAGGCACCAGTTGTACAAGGTGTTGTAGGAGCCGACCTGCAGGATGCACAGCGGCAGCAGGGGCAGCCATGGATGCAGATCCTGAATGCGGCTTACCGGGAGCAGCCAGCGGCCGGCGGCGATCACCAGAACCAGGGTGACGAGGCTCACGGAACAAACAATCAGCAGGGAGAACTGGACAAGAGCCGCAGCATCCTCGTCCTTTTCCGGCAGCGTTACGGCGATTTCATATCGGAAGGACGACCAGACGCTGACCAGGGAGACCAAACCGGCGAACATGGAGAAAACACCGAAATGGGAGGGAAGATAAAACCTGGCGAGGATCAGGGTCCCGAGAAGGGTTATCACCTGCGCAACCGCCGTCCCGCCCATCATCGTCACGGTGTGGGCGAAAAAGGCTTTTCGTCTCATGCGCCCGAAAAACCGGTCCCAGAGTCTCAGCATGGTTCAGTCCATCCTCGGAGGAGCCTGTCCGAATCCTCAACGGCCGATGAAGCCGAGTGTCCGATAGGCATCGAGCAATTCCCTTTCTTCCACATGCCAGCCGAATCCGTATCCGGCCTCCAGGGCCCGTTCCCTCTTTTCCTGCACGTCCTGCACGGTGATCCCGCCGATGAGCTTCAATGCCTCGTCGTCGGAGGGACCGCACTTCCAGCCGCATCCGCAGCCGTCCACCACCCGCGCCATCTCCGGGAGGTCGCTCACGACGACGGGGAGGGCCGCGTTCAGGTATTCCCAGATTTTATTGGGAAGGCAATAGTAATGATTGAGACACGTGTTTTCAATCAGGTGGACCCCCACGTCGGCGCCGCATGTATGGCGGAAAACCTCGGATGGGGGAACGGCGGGGTGGTAATGAATGTTCGGATGCTTCCGGGCAAAGCTCCGCACCAGATCGACGTCTTCCCCGAATCCCATGCAGACAAGATGCCTGCCTTCGTCAAGCCTGGAAAAAACGTCCAGAAGGCGGCGGATCCCCCGATCCTTCACCATGGCCCCCTGGTAAAGGAAAAGAATCGCCTCCCCTCCGACGCCACAGGCGTCGCGAAGCATTGCCGTCTTCATGGGGGCGGAATCCGGACGATAGGGGACGTTCTTTACAACCCAGACCCGTTTCAACCCGTAGGCACGCCGGTACCAGGAGGCGATGGAATCGTTGACCGCGATGACGGCATCCGCCTCGCGGATCAGGACACGCTCGACCCAGCGGGCCAGAACCCTGCGGATGCCCGTGGAACCGGCTGTCTCCGTTTCCAGCTCATGGGTATCGTAGATCAGCTTCGATCCCTTGGACCGCTTCAGGAGTACGCAGAGCGGGAGAACCGAAAGGCTGTGGGCATTCACACAATCAATGTTCTCTTCCCGAAGGGAATGCATGACCCGCCAGGACCACTCCCCGACCCGGGCAGCTTTCCAGAAGGTTCCGTTCCTCCCTTCCCCGATCCGCCTCCGGATGCGGACGACCCTTCGCGTCTCGTCCAGGTCCTCTTCTTCCGCAAGCCCTTCCTCCCAGGTGGCCATGATCCGGATCCGGTCGAACGCGGCCGCCTCCTTCAGGCTCCTCGTGATCTTGAGAATCCGGCTCTCGTTCCGGAACGGGGTGGGATATATATGTACGTTCATGGTGATGAGGAGCCTCAGGCGGCCGTGGCCACCTTCTTGAAGCGGGACCGCAAGTCCCTGAGAGTGTGCAGGAAGAAGGAATGATTCGGATAATCCCGGTAGGACCGGATGGGCAGGTGCATCAGCCCCTCGAAGGTCTCCTCGGTCAGGCCGAATTTCTTGATGACGAACTCGCGATCCTCCCGGAGGAGGCTCTCGTTCCCGTACGGATCCTTTTCCATTTCCCGAAGCGCATCCTCCCGGCTCATCTCACCCGAGCAGACCAGGGTGGACAGATGGGCCCGCCGCTTGTCGAACCCGAACTTGACGGGCAGGATGTAGCCTTGGAAAAAGCGGGTGAAGATGGATTCGTAGTGCTTTCCCCCGTAGTAGCGCCAGCAGAGCTCCTCCTGGATAAGCTTCATGGCCTCCGCCTTGTTGTAGTCGACGTAGTTCAGGATGGGAATGAGCCGGATCCCGCGGACGAAGACGAGGTAGATGAACCTGGAAAGGCTGAGCCTGGGCGTGGTCTTCAGGGGAACCGTGCCGAAGCGCCGGTGCACCGCCTCCAGGTGCTTCCGGTCCTGGTTGTAGTATCCCCAGCTGAACGGGAGGATCCCCTCCGTGGCGACGTTCCCGCCCCCGAAAATGTACCGGATGCCGTGTTGCGCCGCCGTGTTGAACAAGAGGGCCGTGATGGCGTGATCGGTGGGAATCTCACAGTTCGCCACGGAAGCCTTCAGAAAGGAAAGCTGAAGGTCCCTGAACTCCTCCCAATCCACAACGTGTGTCTGGAGATCGATTCCCAGGCGGTCGAGTGTCTTCTTGATGTTGTCCACCGCCAGTTCACTGTTCCATCCATTGTCGAAATGGACGGCCAGGGGTCTCAGTCCCAGTTTCCGGACCGTGTAGGCCACCATTGTGCTGTCCACCCCTCCGCTCACCCCGATGATGCAGTCGTAGTCGCGGCCGTGCCCCTGGGCCCGGATCCGTTCGGCCATCTCCGCGATCCGGCGTTTTCCTTCCTCTCCCGGGAACACCTCCGAGGCCACGCGAACCTCGTAATTCCGGCAATGGTTGCAGCGCCCCTGCCCGTCGAACGAAATTTCCGGGTCTGACGTGTCCATAATGCAGTGCGTGCAGATCTGATAAGGTCTTTCCATTCATCTCTCCCTGTCCGGAGCGGTCGGGAAGGCCGCGTCCAGTTCTTTCCTGGACGGATAACTGATCAGAACCGCCCGATGGCGGCCGTGGAACACGAACAGGCTTCCCGCCGCAGCCGCGGCGGCCCCGCTCTTCACAGCCGCCGTTATGTCATTCAGGCCGCCGGCGCCCCCGCAGGCGATCACGGGAATCCCGACCGCTTCCGCCACCCGCCCGATCAGGTCCAGGTCGTATCCCTGCCGGGTGCCGTCCCGATCGATCGAGGTGAGCAGAAGCTCCCCGGCCCCCAGCTCCTCCATCCGGCGGACATGGGACAGGATGTCTTTCCTCGCGTTCCGGCGCCCCCCGTGGGTGAATATCTCATACTTTCCGAACAGGCTCTTCTTCACATCCACGGACACAACGATGCTCTGGTTCCCGAAGGCCTTCGCCGCATCCCGGACCAAGTCTGGGTCCTCCACCGCTGCAGCGTTCAGGCAAACCTTTTCGACCCCCAGGCTGAATATCTTCTCGATTTCCCGGAGGCTCCGGATTCCCCCTCCGTACGCCAGGGGCATGAAGCACTCGCTGGCGATCTCCGAAAGAACCTGGTAGGGCGGAGGCCTTTTCTCAATCGTTGCCGTTATGTCCAGGAAAACGAGCTCGTCCACCTCTTTCTCGTTGAAGATCTTGATGGCGTTGATGGGATCTCCAACGTACGTTGGATCCTTGAACCGGACGGTCTTGACCAGTCCATGGCCCTTGAGCAACAGGCAGGGAATCACTCTCGTAATCAGCATTTTTCCGCGAAATTCTGCAGGAGCCGCATGCCGAACCGGTGGCTCTTCTCCGGGTGGAACTGCACCCCGGCGATGTTCTCCCGCGCGAACGCGGATACGAAATCGCCTCCGTAATCCGTCGTCGCCAGGACGTCCGATTCTGCCCGGCATCTCACATGGTAGGAGTGGACGAAATAGAACCGGCTTCCCTCCGCCATCTCCTCGAAAAGCAGCCCGCGCCCCCGCACCCGGATCGTGTTCCATCCCATGTGCGGCACTTTCAGATGCCGAAGGGATTCGTCGAACCGGAAACGCACGGTCTCCGCATCCACCCAGCCGAGCCCCGGGAGTTCACCCTCCTCGCTCCCGCCGGTCATGAGCTGCATGCCCAGACAGACTCCGAGGATGGGAATTTTCCGGTTCAGCACGCATTCGCTCAGAACAGGGATCAGCCCCGTCGAGCGGAGGTTGCTGATCGCGTGATCGAAGGACCCCACCCCCGGCAGGATGATTTTGTCGGCCTTCCCGACGGCCTGCGGATCCTGGGAAATCAGCGCCTCCTGGCCTATCTTCTTCAGCATGTTCCGAAGCGATCCGAGATTCCCCACCCCATAGTCGACGATGACGATCACGCTACATCCCTTCTGCAAACAAGCCGGAGCAGGATACGTAAACGGCCATACAAAGAATGATGACCGTGCCGTTCACAACAATCGCAGCAAACGGATTGAGCAACACCATACAGATGCAGCTGAGTGCTCCCGAAACAGCTGTCAAACCGGCAAGGAGCTTCAGCAGGCCCATCAGGTTCAGTTTCTTGAAATCAGCCTCGCTGAAAATGACATGGAGAAGATAGAAGTGGTAAATTGTTAAAATCAGCGATTGCAAAACGATTGCCAGAAGAATGTTCTCCAGTACGACCATCACCAGCGTGAACAACCCGATGACGATGACGGATGAGACAAAATCCAGCTTGAACAGGAGGCGCTGACGGCCAAGAACGTCAAATGAACGATCCATCCAATTGCCGAGCAGTCTCGGAATGATGGGAGCTGAAAGAACGGCGGCGTAGAGACCGGCCTCACGCCAGGCTTCGCCGAAAAACAACGCGAACAGGGTCTCGGCGTGAAACAGGAAGAGAACCCAGAAGGGAATGGCACAAATGGAGATTGTATATAGAAGTGTCTTCAATCTCCCTTCCAGAGCTTCCAAGCCCGCGGATGCCCCGCTCTGGAAAAAGACAGGCCGTATGGCGCTGCTGAGAAGGCTATTGGGAACATTGATCACCCGTGAAGACAATCCATAAAATCCGAGGCTTTCCTTGCTGGCATACCCGGCAAGCAGAAAATACGGAACCCGCTCGCGAAACGTCCCTATCAGGGTGTAAGGCGTCATGTGAGTCGGATAGACACGGTAGCGAGAAAACAAATGCAGGATTTCCGCCCATGAGACACTGCGGGCGATAGCGCGTCCATATTTACCCGATATCAATGCAAGCATGAGAATAATCACCACAGACTGGCCGGCCAAAGTCCCGATGATCAGGCCCGAGGAGTCCTTCCGGCCAGTCATGGCCATTACGATTTGCACCAGGCACACAATCAGAGGCAAGAGTAACTGCATCATCGCGTACCATTGAAATTCCTTCTTTCTCACACACCAGTGCAGGCATGCCTGGTAAAATCCCGCCACTGCGACAAGATAGGATATGTATAACAACCAATGCTTCAGTTCCTGGCGGAACCCGCTGCCAATCAGCTCGTCCTGGAACAACGGCAGCAGCAGACCGGAGGCCGCAGCAACGAGCAACGAAACAGCCAGGCAGATAACGAAGAGATTCGAAGCCTCCTTGTCGGACCTGGGAAGAACCAGGGCAAGTTCGAAGCGCAACGTTGCAATGGAGCTGAAGAGAATGGCGGTACTCATCATCAGGGCCCATCCCGCGTAAGCCTCCGGCGCATAGAGGCGTGTAATAAGCGGGATTACAGCAATATTAAAGAAAAAAGCACCAGCACTTCCCAAACCAACCGTGAAAACATGATGGACAAAGTCGGACAGCTTCACTTGGTTTTTCTCATCTCATGTGTGACGCCGTCTCCTCGTTCTATCCTGGAGCGCCGGTCGGATCCGTGTGATGGCCGTCTCTCATCACAAGCATGCCCGCAGCAGCAAACAGAAGCCTGTTATCCGAAAGGTCGCCCGAGCAAAGGGCGTTCACAAACAGATCAACAAAGATCATCAACAAAATCATTCGGATCGGAGCGCTTTGAATCGCCTTCAAAGACCCGTTTTGATACAGCGCCTTCAAGGAAATGGCCAGAAACAGAAGAAAACCCACCAGGCCAAGCTCCACCAGAAGCTCCAAAATGACGTTGTGAGGATACTCTTTGATGTCCCCAAGACCGACCAACAAGGGCCAACTACCGAGCCCATGTCCCAGGATCGGCATCTCCGCCCATAGTCTTAACGCTCTCCAATAATAATCCAGCCGAAGCAGCGGACTCTCCCCTATGCCGGCAAACAGGTAATACGTCCTTCTGATGGTCGGCATGAGTGAACTGTGAGTCACCATATAGCCAGCCAGGATAGCGGCAGCCAGAATCGCAAGAAAAATCAGGAAGACATGCTTTCTGTTCCATAGATGGAACGGAGAGCCCTTCTTCCATCCTGCAATCGGGATCAGGGAAAAAGAAACGATCATCCCCAGAAGAGGTCCTCGGCCTCCCAGAATCATCAATACGAAAACGAAACAACAAAGAAGGGCCAGTGACAGGAATAGGGAGAGACCCGAGTCGGCAAGCAGCATATAGTAGCCATAGATGGAGATTGCCCCCAGACTGATGATCCTTCCGATTGAAATGTAGTCGGCGCCGTCTATGGCAACGCCGATCGCCCAAAGCCTCTGGTCTGAGGACTGGAAAAACGAAAAGAGAGATTCCATGCCAAACCACAGGGCGAAGAAGGAAAGGCCTCCCAGGAAATATCGGACCCGCCGAGCACTGTCAGCGACAATCAAGGCTGCGGCAACCAGGGGCCAACATGTAAGGGTGCAGAGATACAGAGCCTTCTTCCCGGCATAGAGCACACCTGGAGACCAGGTCAAACTCACGGCGGCATAGAGAAACAGGAGACCGCCCATGCCGACCACAATGAGAGCGTCCCGGGAAAAACGAACCTTTTTTCGCGCCAGGATGAACGCCCCCACGGCAACACTCACGGCAAAGAAAAATGCCGTCAAGTCGACGGGAACCCACTGCAGCCAGGGACGGGCCTTGTAGCACCCCGCAAAGAGAAATAAGAGGAACACGAATTCAAAAGAAAAAAACGTCTGTGCTGCATAAACATGCATACCTTTCAACGGATCGGTCATCCTCATTCCATCCGTTCGATCATTTTTTCGGTGCCTGTAATGTACGGGCTGCGGGCGAATTGAGAGAGCCGCGGATCAGTCCTGTGATGAGACATCGAACATCCTCTCCCAGATGGCGATGTTATAAAGACGCCATTGCATCTCGGTATTCAAAGTTCCGAGGTCGGGAATCCGATTGCAAATCCTGTTGAGCACGCATGAGCGATCGATCTCAGCCTGCATGACTGCCTGATGCCGTTTCTGCCACAAATCGGCAGGCGCCTCGAATCCGATCTTGTTGCGCCGCCAGGCGATTTCCCCGGGCAGGATTTCCTCCGCCAGCTTTCTCAACGGATACTTCGTGTACCCCTCCCGGATCTTCTCGGCGGCCGGCAGGTCCAGGGCCGTGCGGACGCAGTCGGCCTCGATGAAGGGAACCCTGGCCTCGATGGAAAAGGCCATGGAGTTCCGGTCCTCGTAGCGAAGCAGATGGGAAAGCTGCTGTCCCATGATCTCCGTGATCTGCAGATCCCGGAGCCGGAAAAAATCCCGGGACAGGCTGCGGATCAGGGGATAGGATCGGGCCAGCGCTTCCCGCTTCAGGAAACGGGACCGCCGCTTGAGGACGGACCTTCGCAGGGGATAACAGGAAAAGTAGCCGACGGACGCGAGAAACCACCAGAAGCTCATGCGTGAATTCCGGACGGCCAGGATATATTCGCGAAGAAGGTCCCGCAGGCGTCCTTTCCGCAAAAGCTCCAGGAAGTACGCGATGTAGTACCGCTCGTACCCCAGGAGAGTCTCGTCGCCTCCCTGGCCGTCCAGCATGACCTTCAGGCCCGCCTCCTTCGCCTTTTTCATGACCCAGTACTGCATGAAAACGGATGGACTGCCGACCGGCTCCTCCTGAAACCACAGGCATGCCTCAATGTGCCCGGCGAAATCCTCGTAACCGGGAGCGGCAACATGCCACCGGAGGCCGCAATGTCCTACGACCTGCCGGGCATACGGGGTTTCGTCCGTTTCCGGGTTTTCCGACCGGGCCGTGACCGCGTCGAAGCGGCTGTTGCCGTTCTCCCGGTTCATGGCTGCCGCCAGGGCTGCCACGACGGAAGAGTCGAGCCCCCCGGAAAGGCACGTCCCGACGGGAACATCGCTGCGAAGGTGCAGGTGAACGGAACGCTTCAGGGCGGCGGCGAAATCGTCGCCGGTCGGAGGCGGCGTGACCGCCCGGTCCGCCGGATAATAATACCGCTGTCCCCTGATCCGTCCGGACAGTAGGTCGATGCGCATCCAGCATCCGGGCAGGAGCTGGTGGATGCCCTCGAAACAGGTCTCCTCCGTATGGTCGGTGATCCCCACCACCAGGTATTCGATGAGGCGCTGTTCGTTCATACGGGCGGTAACGCCCCCGGCCAGGATCGCCTTTATTTCCGAGGCGAAAAGGAAACGCTTTTCGCCGTCCCGGTAATAGAGGGGCTTGATGCCGAAGCGGTCCCGGGCAAGGAAAATCTCCCGCTTTGCTTCATCGAAAATCGCGAAGGCCCACATCCCCGTAAAACGCTGCAGGCACTCATCCCCCCAGGCATCGAATGCCTGAAGGATCACCTCGGTGTCCGTCCCGGTCTCGAACCTTCGCCCCAGGCTCTCCAGTTCCTGCCGCAGCTCCAAATAGTTATAGATTTCGCCATTGTAGATGATCACCAGGTCCCGGAAGCGCATGGGCTGGCGTCCGGCGGGGGACAGGTCGATAATGGACAGGCGCCGGTGGCCCAGACTCAGCTGCCCGGACGAATAGATCCCCTCATCATCGGGACCGCGATGGCCCATGGCCTCCATCATGGCCCGCAGCGTCTCCGTCCCGGTGGGGACGGGATCCTTGTTTATGATTCCGGCAATGCCGCACATATCCGGCTCAGCAGCCGCCTTTTTCGGCCAGCACGGATTCATAAATCCGCGAAAGGTTTTCCAGGTAAACCTCCTCGCCGAAGCGGTCCGTGACGCTCCTGCGGATGGCCGCCGTATCGAAACGGACGCCGCCCGTCAGGACCTTTTCCATGGCTGCGGTGAGATCCCCGCTGTCGTTTATTTCAACCAGCAGGCCGTTCTCCTTCGTAATGATGAACTCCGGACCGGTGCATCGGGTTGCGATCACCGGCTTCCCACAGGCCATGGCCTCCCCGATAACCACACCGAACGTCTCCACGAGGCTGGGCAGGACAAAGACGTCGCACTGCTGCATCCAGCTGCGGACCTCGTCCGGTTTGAGCATCCCCAGGAAGCGGCAGCGGCTTTCCACCCCCAGGCGCCTCGCCTGCGCCTCCAGCGAGGCCCTGGCCGGGCCGTCCCCGCCGATCCAGAGCTCGCAGTTCTTCAAGCCCCTCAGCTCCAGCAAGTGAAGCGCCTCCACGAGGTTGTGGATCCCCTTGGCCGGATCCAGGAGCGCAACCGTCAGGAACCGGGTGCGCGGGCCGGGAGTCCGGGCTTCCGCAGGTGGAACGAAGAACGCGGACTTCACCATGATCCCGAGGGGTGAGACGTTCCTCACCGGCCGGAACGATTCGATCTCCCTCGCCAGCCCCGGGCTGGCGGTCACGAGGTGATGGCAGGAATCGAGGGTCTCCCGGACCAGGCGCCGCTGCAGGCGCGTTTCCAGGTGCACCGAGAACGGTCCCGTGTATTCGGTCAGAACGACGGGAATGCCGTGCCTGCCTGCAATGCGGACGGCCGTCCATCCGGCGGGATAGACCATGTAGGCATGGATGAGATCCGGCCGACCCCAGCGGTCCATCACCCGGACGAAGAGCTTTTCCGCCAGCATTCGATAGAACATCACGCGCAGGAGAAACGATCGCGGCGGGGCGATGGCTTCCTGGCGAAACATGGGGAGACCGTTGTGGGTTCCCTCCATCGTTCGGGGCCGGTCCTGCCCCTTCAGCATCCTCCTCCAGCTGGGGACCCGCGCCAGGGCAACCGCCACGTCGTAACGCCTGGAGAGGACCTCGGCCTGCTCCTTGGTGAAAATGCCGCTGACGAAGGACGCCTCCGTGGGATAGGTGGACGGCCAGACCAGGATCTTCCGTTTCATGAAATCGCCATCCCGGGGAAATGCCGCTGCGTCACCGACCACGCCTGCCGGGCGATCACCAGCGGGTCCATCTTCAGGGACCGGCCCAGCGCCGGCCACAAGGCCGGATGCGAAATCCCCCTTGCGAAAAGCATGAACAGCCTCGCCGCGGCGTCGAGACGGATTCCCCTTCTTTCCACGAAAGCCAGGGAAGGATCGGACAGCATTGCATCACAGAGGCGGCCGACCCAGTCCGCTGCCGCCGTCGCTTCGGCGGGGTTCCTGACCTCCTGAAGCCAGAGGGTCCGGAGCACCCCCGGCGGCGGCTCCTCGCCCAGGATTGTCCGGATATGGGCCGACGCAACGCGCAGGGCATTCCGGACGTTGTCCTCCGGCCAGACGCGTGTCATGCTCGAGGCATGCCGACGCAGGTGCAGGAGCACTTCCGGGATCATCGCCAGCCTGGTTTTTCCAGCCGCACGGGTCCAGAGGTCATAGTCCTCGCAGCGGAAGGCCTCTTCGCGATAGGCTCCCACCTCCAGGATCAGGGAACGGCGCATCATCACGCCCGCATGGGCGATCGGGCAGCCGAAACAGAAAGACCAGCGGAGGAGATCATGCCCTGTCAGGAGCGGCAGGACGGCTCCGGGACGGTCCCGCTCGTCGATCAGCCTCGCTCCCGCCGCCACGATGCCCACGTCCCTGTGCCGGTCCAGGAACGCCGCCTGTTTCTCCAGGCGCTCCGGCAGGCTGATGTCGTCCTGGTCCATCCGGGCGACATACTCCCCCTGCGCCAGGCCCAGCCCTTCGTTGAGCGTCGCGACCAGATCCATGTTCTTTTCATGCCGGACGAGCCGGATCCTCGGATCCCGCATGGCGGACAGGATGTCGCCGCTTTCGTCGGTAGACGCATCGTCAATGACGAGAAGCTCGAACTCTGGGTGAGTCTGGCGCAGGATGCTGTCCACGGCCCGCTCCAGGTAGGGAAGGCCGTTGTGGACCGGCATCAGGACCGTTACCTTCGGCAGACTCACGACCGGCAGGCCTCCAGGACCTGCCTCCAGGTCCGCCCGATGCCTTCCTCCAGGGTGGTCACGGGTTCCCATCCCAGTTCACGCCTTGCCCTTTCGATGTCGAGATAGATCTCCGGCACGTCGAATCGTCTCCCGCCGCTGTAGCGGACGGCCGCCTCCCTCCCGGTAACGGTATGGATCACCGACAGCAATTGATTGAGGGAAATCCCCCGGCCGCTGCCGAGATTGAAAATCCGGGACGGCGTCCGGGAGACGGAGGCCCGGTAGATGCCGTCCACCAGGTCCCCGATGAACACGTAGTCCCGGACGACGCTGCCGTCTCCCCAGATATCCAGGGATTCCCCCCGGGCCAGCCGCCAGAGGAAAACCGAGACGGCCCCCTGGGACCCGAGCGGATTCTGCCGGATGCCGTAGGGATTGGAGGGCCGGAGAATCACGTATTCCAGCCCGTGCAGATGGCGGTACAGGGCCAGGTATTTCTCCACCGCCAGCTTCGTGATGCCGTACGAGCAAAGGGGCTCGGTGGGGCTCTCCTCGGAAACGGGCAGGCTCCGGGGATTCCCGTACACGGTCCCCCCCGAGGAGATGAAGACGATCCGGCCGATTTCCCGGCGGACGCATTCCTCGAGAAGAAACAAGGTGTCCGCCAGGTTGGAGGAGACGTCAAAGAAGGCGTCGTCGTTGGAGGTCTTCGGCACGGTATTCCAGACCAGGTGGTAAACTACCTCCCGGTCCCGGAGAGCCTCCGCCAGGAGGCCGCGGTTGCCGAAATCGCCGAGGTGATAATCCACCCCGCGCAGGGGGGGCCGACAGCGCTCTTCGTACTTGTCGAACACCCGTACGTCGTGGCCTTCCATAAGCAGCCGGTCCGTAAGATGCGATCCGATGAAGCCGTTGCCGCCCAGTACGAGAGCCCTCATTCCCCTTGCTCCCCTGTCCTCTTCCGTTTGCGATCCTTTAAAATCATGTGCTTCGCTACATCCTGATCCAGGAATCCGGAACGATGTCGGTCTCCTCCAGGGTGCCCGCCCGGAACCAGCTTCGCGGTGCCAGAACGATTTTTTCGGGATATCCGCTCAGCCAGGCACCCCACCAGCTGAAACTGCTGTTCGCGATGATGTGGTGACGGCACCGGCTCATGAGAAGCAGGTCTTCGTAGTCCTTCTCCCCGCCGTTGTGATCCACCACGACGGACGGCCTCCCCAGGTCCAGGTTCCGCCGCACCCACTCGGGCTCGTCGGAAAAGACGAAACAGTGGAGATCCTCCACCCTGTCCTCCAGGAACCGCACACAGCGCCGGTAATAATCATCGTCGCAGAGACGGTGGACCTCGCGTGCCGCAGGGTCCGTCACGTAGTCCCCCCGGCGCACATGGACGCTCACAGAGGAGGTCCGGAGGATTTCCGCCTTCAGGTCCCGGCTACGGGCGTCCGGGGGTTCCGTCCCGACGACTTCTCTCCGGATGGCGTCGGCGACGGGCAGAAAATACTTTTCACTCTGCCAGTATCCGCGGAGATAAACGCTCTTCGGAGTTTTAAGGATGTCCGGATCGTAGCGTCCGATATGCCTTTCGTGGAAGATGGAACGCCGATGGAACGGCTTCAACCTCTGAAGGAAGCGAAAGGCAATCCCCCGGAATGAATTCCGGGGCGGTCCGCAGAGGGCGTCGATTTCCTCCTCGTCGGCAACGCTTTCCCGGATCCGGAAGTGATTCAGACGGTAGGTACGCCCCTGACCGGCGTGAAAGGCATTCAGATCCAGCTTCAGCTCCGTCCGGTGGAAATCGGCCAGCATTCGGCCCGCCGCATATTGGAACAGCTGATTCCCGAGCCCCCCGTTCAGGCGTACGATCACCATCGCCGGCTATTCCTTCCCGGCCGATCCGGCTGCATCGGGAACGAGAAGGGTCATGCCGGGTAGCCCGGCCTGCGTGGAAAGGCGGGCATAGCGCCCGGGGAAAGCCCGCAGGGCGTCTTTGACGGCCCGCCACGGGCCTGTGTTGTAACCGGATTCGGATGACTGATTGAATGTATCGTGTATGAGAATGGATGCCCCCGGCCGCTTCTCCATGATCTCATTCAGTTCCCTGGAAACCGAGTCGTAGCCGTGATCTCCGTCGAGGAAAAAAAGGAGGGGAGTCCCCGGGTCCAGGTCACGGGAGAGGCGGAGGGAAACCTCCAGGCCGTCCCCCTGGTAGAGCCGGACGTTTTCCCGGCCCCGGACCAGGATTCCCCGCCGCTTGCGAGGATGTTCCACATGATCCGTGTCGTCCGGCAGGTCGATGGAATGGATCTCCGTTTGCAGGCGGAAACGCCGGGCCGTCTCGAAGAAAATCCTCGCCGACGTGCCGATGTTCGTCCCCCATTCGTAGATATGCCGGGGACGGCAGCGGCACACGGCGCCGGTCATCAGCAGCAGTTCGTCGAGCGGAAACGGGTGAATTCCGACAACGGGAACAAGCTCCCGCAGGATGAACTCCGACAGAACCCATTTGTTCACCTCGAACTCGCGGCACGAGGCATTCACCATGGCTTCCCCCGGAGGATGACCCAACAGGGCACGGATCCGGTTCACGACGCTTCCGACCATCAGAACGCCTCCTGCCGGGGGTCGGACAGAAGCTCCTTGATCCCTTCCTCAAGAGAATAGCGGGGCTCCCATGTGAATGCCCGCTTCACGAGGCGAATGTCCACGGAGATGTCATCGACGTCGTTTCTTCTCGGCAGGTCCGCGATCTCCAGCGAAAAAGGCGTCGGAGAAAGCAGCCGGAAAAGCCCGGCCACCTCCAGGTTGCTGTGGGTCTCGCCACCGCCTACGTTGTACGTTCCCGCCGGTACGGGCTCCGTAGAAAGGATCGCCCGGACCAGGGCGGCAAAATCCCGGATGTACAGGTAGTCTCTCCGGGGCGCTGGGTCCTTGAGCACAAAAGGGGTTCCGCGCCTCGCCGAATCCAGGAGGTCCGGGATCAGGCGCCCCGGCGACCGGCTGTCCCCGTAGATCAGAAAGCCGCGAAGGGCGATGACGGGAATGCCTGTCAGGCCACCCCACTGCCGGCTGATCACCTCGCCGGCGATCTTGCTCCCCATGTAAGGATTCAGGGCCTCGACGGGATGGGACTCGTCGATGGGGAGATACTGCGGCCGACCGTAAACATAGGAACTCATGAAGAGAAAGGGGGCACGGGAGAGCCTGGCGATCTCCAGAGCGAGCAGCGTGGATCCCGTGTTGTTGGCATATACTGCCAACGGGTCCTCGAAGCTCCTGGGAATCGACGTGGAGGCGCCGAAATGGAGGACCCAATCCAGCCCGCAGGGGAAATCGTTCCGGTTTTTCTCATTCGTGGAACGGCGGGTGAAGGCGTCCAGGGGGATCACGTCGTGCCCGTCCCCGGACAGGAAACGGGAGAGGAACCCGCCGATGAAGCCCTGCGATCCGGTGATCCCGATTCTCATGCAGGGTGCACCCGCATCACAGCTCGTTGAGGGCGGACCGGGGCTGATGGAACACGTCCAGGTACCGCCGATACCATGCAACCGTCCGCTCCAGCCCCTCTTCGAAGGTGACCCGGGGGGTCCAGCCGAGGCATTCGGCGGCCCGCTCGTTGTCTGCGCACATGCGCCAGATCTCCGTGGGACGGTTCGGGAGATGGCCGATCCGGAGCTCCGACTTCGAGCCCGTTGCCTCGTGGATCCGGCGGACCAGGTCCCGGATGGCGATCTCCCGGTTGGAGCCGATGTTGACGACCTGGTCCTCCGGAGGAACGGGCATCCCGGCGACAATTACGAAGGCATCGACGATGTTGTCCACGTAGTTGAACTCCCGCGTCTGGATGCCCTCCGTGGTCTCCACGGGAAGCCCCCGGAGGCAGCGGCCGATCAGTTCGGGGATCACGGCCCGCTCGCTCTGGTAGGGACCGAACGTGTTGAAGGGCCGCACACAGACGATGGGCTGGTTCGTGACGTGCCGTTTCATCCGGGCGTAAAGCTCCCCCGCATATTTGCCGATGGCATACGGCGAGATGGGAAACGGCGTGAAACCCTCCGAAAAGGGAACCGCCGTCTGGTAGCCGTAGACCTCCGAGGAGGAAATGTAGATGAATCGCCCAAATTCGGGGGCGGACTCCAGGAGGTTGGCCGTCGCCACGGCATTGGACATGAGGGCCTCGTTCACGTGCAGGAAGCTGTCCCCGACGTGGTTGTAAGCCGCGAGGTGAAAGACCGTGTCATAAGACTGGTCGCGGAACGGCTTCAGGGAATCGATGTTTCTGAGATCCCCCTCGATCACCTGGATGTCGTCCCAGACCGGGCTCAGGCGGACATTGTCGATGATGCTCCGGTATTTCACCAGGACCGAGACCCGGGCTCCCAGCCGGACCAGCCGCTTCGTCAAATGGGAACCGATGAACCCGGCCCCTCCCGTCACCAGAACGCTCTTATCCTTCCAGACCATCCTCCACCTCGGACATCGTATAGAATTGACAGAGTTTCTCTTCTGCCATTTTCAGCTCGTCGGGAGTGTTGAAACTGATCTCCAGCCCCGTGTGCTCATAAGCCCCGAGCCTTTCCATGGCCATCAGGATCTTGAAAAAGGCCACCAGGCCCTCCCCGTCCCTCATGCGGCGGATCTCGTCAGGCACGAACCGGAGGGCCGATTTCCGGACCACCGCATGACCGATGTAGTACTTCAGGACCGGCTTCTCCCGGAAGCTGGTCACCCGGTTGCGGCCGTCGAACTCCACCAGCCCGAAGGGGTTCTGAATGGGGGCCGTGACCAGGGTGGCCTCGTGGCCCCCTTCCTCGTGGAACGCGAGCAGCTTTGCCAGGGACAGGTTGGTGAAGGTGTCCCCGTAGGTCATGAAGACCTGGTCGTCGAACAGCTCCCTGGCATGGCAGAGGCGCTCCAGGATGCCTGCCTCCTCCCCGGCATCGGAGAATACGGCGTCGATCCGGTCCTCATACCGGCGGACCGCCTCCCGGATGAGATCCCCGCGGTATCCGGTACAGAAGATGAAATTCCGGCAACCCTGCCGCAAATATTCCTCGATCTTGAGTTCCAGGATGGTCTTCCCGTTGAGACAGACCAGGGGCTTGGGAACCCGGTCCGTGAGCTTCCCCAGGCGCCGGCCGCGCCCCCCGCACATGACGAGAATCTTCATGCTTTCTCCTTACAGCCTCCCGGGACCGCCCGGACAGAGGAGTTCTTCATAGCGTCCGACAATCGTTTCCCAGGTGTAATTCCGCTTCCAGTTTTCCCGTCCCCTCCGCCCGAGCATGCCCAATCTTTCCCTGTCCGTCGCCAGGTCGGCCATGGCCTGCGAGAGGACGTCCACAGAGACGCGCGTGTTTCCAACCCGGTCCCGCTCGGCAGGGACAATCTCCCCGGCCCCGGTCCATCTTGCAATCTCATCGGCGTTGCCGGCGGGTACCGTGAGAAACGGCAGTCCCGCAGCGGCGGCCTCGAAGAGGACCAGGGGGGAATATTCGACCCGGGACGCGAAGACGAACAGGTCCGCCGCAAAGAAAGCGGCAACCATTTCCTCCCGGGGGAGGTCGGTGAATACCACCTGTTTCCCCCGTTGCCGGCGTATGGACTGACAGGCCAGCAGGAGCTGTTGCGCGGGATTTTCCTGCCCGCGAAGGATCCTTTTCAGGACGCCCCGCAGGTGCAGCCGGACCCGGTCTCTCCGGTTCTGGGCCGGGGGATGGTACCGCCGCTCGTAGCGGCCGTCGAGAACGAGACACGTGGGAAAGGGAAAAGAAGCCCGGGCATAGGCCTGGGCCACCTCGGCATGCCCCTTGGCAAAAGGCGGCGAACCCACGGAGAGGAGAACGAAGGCTTCGGGAGCGATGCCGAGCCGCTGCCGCAGGTCCGGAACGGGGCTGACGGCGAATTCCCTCTCGCTGGCCCCGTTCGGAAGGACGGAAAACCGCTCCAGACCGTTTTCCCTGGCAAACTGGATATCCCGATAATCCGTGGCGTTGAAGACCAGGTGGTCGAACTGCCGCAGAATATCGGGCATCCGGCGGAAGTAGTCTTCATAGGAAGGCTCGTACAGGCATGAGTACCCGCAGGGGACATGGATCTTGCGGGCCTGAACCTGCGGAAGGATCGGCCAGAGGGCGTCGAACGTCCACTGCTGGGCGGCATAAACGAGAAGCGCGTCGAATCCGCCGTCGAGAACGAACTGCCGGTATTCCTCCGCCTCTCCCCGGACTCCCAGGACGAGGTTGCCGGAGACATCGAAGCCCCGGACAGCAACCCCGCCCGGCAATGTGCCCGGGCGGCCGTCGATGCTCGTCGTCGCCACCGTTACATCATGGCCGCGCCGCACCAGTCCTTCGCCGAGTTCCCGGACCACTTTCTGAACGCCGCCGACGCTGGGGGCATACCACTCGGCACAGAGGAGAACGCGCTTGCCCATCAGGACTTGCCGGCCGTCAGGACCCGGGAAAAAGCCAAACAGCCTTCATGATACCAGCGGAAGGAACGAGCACCCAGGGATGCGGCAAGCCGCGCCGGCAGGACCCGGTTGAAGGCCTTTCCTCCGACTTCCCTGGCTTTCCGGAGACAGGATCTTCCCTCCTTCATACGCCCCAGCAGGCAGTAATGCTTCCCGATGGCGTAATACCCGTCTGCCGGCAGCCGGCCGAAAGGCCGGTACTCTGCCCGGCGATCCTCCAGGTGATCGGACCAGCGTTTCAAGACCCGGAGCCAATCCTCGTGGAGATGATGCTCATCGGAGGACGTCTGCTCGTGAAGGGAAAGGATGGTCCGGAACGCCCGGGAGTAGGCTTCCAGCAGCGCCCGGCGGACCGGCGGGTCCTGGCAGGAGACGGAAATCCTGTCCAGGACGTCCAGGAGCTCATAACCGAATTCCACGGAAAGAACGCCGGACTTGGACACGGCATGGTAACGGAAACGGGAGAGAACCGACGGCAGATAGGAGGCCCGGACACCGTTCAGGATCTGCCGGATCCAGAGGTCGTAATCCATGACGTACTGGAGGGCCGGATCGGGCCCCCCGACAGCCTCCCAAGCCTCCCGGCGGCAGAAAGCACTGGGCTGGGGGATATAGTTCTCGCCGAGCAGCGCCGCCAGGTCTCCCTGCCGGACGGAGAATTTGCCCGTCACGCGTCCTCCTTCGTCGATCATCTCGCAGTCACCGTAGAGGAGTCCCGTACCCGGATGTGCGGCCAGAAAAGCTCCGGCGGTCTTGAGGGCGTCCGGGCAATACAGATCGTCCGAGTTCAGCCACGCCAGGATCTCGCCGGACGACTGCCGCACTCCCTTCCGGATCGCATCCGTCTGACCTTCGTCGGATTCGCTGGCCCAGAAGGCCAGCCAGGGATCGTAGCGGCGGATGACATCGATGCTGCCGTCGGTGCTGCCGCCGTCGACGACGATGTATTCCAGGTTCTGATACCCCTGCAGGAGGACCGAGCGGATGGTCTCCTCCAGAAAAATACCCTGGTTGAAGGAGGGCGTCACAATGCTGATCCGGGGCCAGGGGGAACCGTCCGGCAGAAGCGGCGGAAGGGCCGGGCATCCCTCCGTCCAGGGCCAGCCCGACCGGCCCGGGGGAGGCGGGGGAAGCTCGTGTATCGAAGGCGTGGAAGCGATGTCTGCCATGGCCTTCGGCATCAACCCGGCTGAATCTCTTCCTGGTGGGCCATTTCCTCTTCCACAAGCCGCCGGACGAGTTGATCGAAGGTCATGTCGTATTCCCAGCCCAGCCTGTTCCTGGCCTTGGCGGGATTGCCATAGATCAGGTCGATGTCGGACGGCCGGAAGAGGCTCCGGTCGATCACGGTGTGCTCCTCCCAGTCCAGGTCGAGGCAGGAGAAGGCGGCGGCGGCAAAGCTGCGCAGGCTGTGGGCCTCGCTCGTGGCGATGACGTATTCGTCCGGCTCGTCCTGCTGGAGCATGAGCCACATGGATTTGACGTACTCCGGGGCATAACCCCAGTCCCGGCGGATCTCCACGTTCCCCAGGGTCAGTTTTTCGCGGGAGCCCCGTGAAATCCGGACCGCCGCGGAAACGATCTTCTTGGTCACGTAGTTGGGGGGCCGAAGCACCGATTCATGGTTGAAGAGGATGCCGCAGCAGCAGAAGAGTCCGTAAGCCTCCCGGTAGTTGACGGCCAGCCAGTGGCCCGCCGCCTTGGAGATGGCGTAGGGACTGACGGGATGGAAGACCGACTCTTCCATGACCGGCAGGTTCCTGACCCGGCCGTACATCTCGCTGGAGGAGGCCTGGTAAAACCGGGCAGGCAGGTCCAGGGTGCGGATCGACTCCAGCAGGTGCTGGGTGCTCTGGATGTTGAACGTAACCGTATCGACAGGGGTCTGAAAAGACTGGGCGACGGAACTCTGGGCGGCGAGGTGATAAACCTCGTCCGGCCGCAGATCCTCCATCCGATCTCTCAATCGCACCAGGTCCATGAGATCACCCGAAACGAGCGAGATACGGTCCAGAACGCCCACCTGCTTCAGATTGGCCAGTTGCGAGCGGTCGTAATCGGTCACCAGGCCAAGGACCCGATACCCTTTGTCCAGCAGGAACCTGGACAGGTAGGCCCCGTCCTGTCCGGTGATGCCGGTGATCAATGCCTTTTTCATTGCGGAGAACCCATGGGGCGTCGCTGTCCGGCTGTCATTGGAGGCCCCGATACACGCGCAGCGTTTCACCGGCCGTCCGGTCCCAGGAATACCCGCCGGCATGGGCAAGACCGGCACGGGTGCGATGCGAATTTCGCCCCTCCTCCATCGCCTGATCGAGGGCGGACAGCAGGGAATCCCCGTCGAGAGCCTCGAAATAGATGGGACAATCCGCGGCTATCTCCACCGTCGTTGCGATCCGGGAAGCCACCACGGGACATCCGCAGGCCATGGCCTCCAGCAGGGGAATGCCGAATCCTTCGTAGAGGGAGGGGTAGAGAAAGGCCGCGGCCCGGTTGTAGAGCCTGCAAAGGGCCTCGTCGTCGACATTCGTGAACAGGCGCACATGATCGGAGATGCCCAGCACCCGCAAGGATTCGACCTCGCCGGGCGTCCAGGGAGGTCCGACGACGAGGAGCGTCAAGTCCCGCCTCATCGGCCAGCGGCTGTAGGCCCGGAGGAGTCTGTCGAAGTTCTTGTAGTGAGCTCGGGAACCTACATAGAGGAGAAAGGGTCTTTCGCCGGATCGACTGTTCCCCGACTCTTCGTCTTGAAGAGGCCGGAAGAAATCGCTGCAGGCCAGGTGGACCACGTGGAGCCTGTCGGAATCCCAGTCGTACAGATCGCGGACGTCGTTGCGGGTCGCCTCGGAGATGCACAGGACGGCGTCGGCCGAGAGAACGCAGCGCTTCCGCAAGGCCCGGAAGGCGTCGCCGCCCGGACCTCCGAACAGCTCCGGATATCGCTCGTGGATCATGTCTGCCACGGTGAAGACCTGCCTCCCCTCCCAGCGTCCCGGTTCCGAAAAATACGTCGAATGCCATATCTTGCCGCGGCCGGTGCCCAACCGGAGACGAAGCATGGCCTTCCGGGCGGGCTCCTCCAGGGAGCGCCAGAGGAAGGACGGACGGAGAAACGGCTGCGGATCGAAAATCCGCAAGGGGTGGATCCGCGGATGCACCGGCAGCGCCTGGCTGCTGTTCCCCACAACGAACAGGGTCATGTCCACCGCCTCGTCCTGTGCGCACATGCGGGGAAGGATCTCCGTGAACAGCCGGGAGATCCCTCCCGTGGACTGGGACTGGTAGATGATGCCGTCGACGACGAGATGAAGGGGATCGCGCATGAAGTGTTATTTCACCAGTTCCAGGCAGGCGACGGCCCGGGCCGCCGCGGCGTAATCCGGATCGTAATCGGACTTTCGGTGGATATCGAAATACCGACAGTCCGCGCAGGCCTCCGCCGTGGAGATGTTCCAACCGTCCTCGTTGTAGCGGTAATAGGAGACCTCCGCGCTGCTGCCGTCAAAAACCCGCTGCACCCTCTCCACCATCGCCCGGTCGAACTGCTGCAGCCAGCCGTGATTCTCATAAACTCCATATGGCACGGTGATAAAAAGACGGCCGCCGGGTTTGAGCAGACGCTTGAGTTCAACAATCACCGCTTCGAAATCCAGGGGACTGCTCTCGTCGAACGCCTGATCTTTCGTATAAAGAAGCGTGTTGTTCATGCCGACGTGTTCGAGGGTCGAGATGCTGACGATTTCATCGAAACAGTCGCT
This sequence comes from Syntrophaceae bacterium, assembly GCA_013177825.1. NCBI lineage: Bacteria > Pseudomonadati > Thermodesulfobacteriota > Syntrophia > Syntrophales > Syntrophaceae > Syntrophaceae bacterium. Next base: position 68,767 of record JABLXX010000010.1, on the reverse strand, counting down.
CTTTATAATGGTTTTCCTCAGATCGCCGTATAGGTAGGAGACACTGGGTGATGGAAATGTCTGCTCCGGTGCAAGGGTGACGATAACAAGCGTCTTGCGTTCCAGGGCTTCGTGCGAAAGCAGGTAATCATGATTCAGGGCGGACCCGGCGTCCAATAGCATCGTCTCTGCACGGTTCAGTCGGGCCAGTACCCAAGGGAGTTCGATAACCCTCTCATCAAGGCGATACCCGTACTTGGAAGGCAGGAGGCTTTTATCCCGAAATCGACGGATTACATCTCTGTCGCTCAAGTACTCTTTGATGGTCTTTTCTCGGAATTCCCCATACCCGATGCTCCAGGGCTTCCGATCGGACGCAACGTACCTCCGGATGCGAGTGTCCCGGTTCCAAAGGTCCCTTTTTGCCTTGAGCATTCGAACGAAACGAACGATCACGCACCCGTCCGTTTCGGTCTGAGGACAAAGTCCCTTACGTATTTCATGATAATTCGCAATACCATTCTGAGAGTCTGCCCATAATAAGGGGAGCCTTTTAGATATGGCAGATATTGATTGACAAAAGACAGATAAGCCCCAGCCTGACGAACGCCGATCGCTTCTGACCTACGGACAACGCTTTCAAAGTCCAGAATACACCATTGGAGAAGCCGAAAGAGGTTTACCTGAAAAACGCCATTTCCCCCGGTATTCTTTAGAATATCAATGCTCTTGGAAAGGAGATCCCTCTGAGCAGTCCTGTATATTTCGATGTTGGCATTCCCATAAGATGAGGACGATTCGTGGGTCCTGAAAAAGACAAGATCTGCATGGATAAACATAATGTGACTCAGAAGCCCCGCTTGAATCGCCAATAGATTGTCCGAATACGGTGAAAAATAGCCGTTACCCAGATGTACCATGCCTCCAATGCCTCGCAGGCATTCTGTTTCAAATACACCATAATTACCAATAACCCGAAAATCGCGCAGGAGGTATCGATTCAAGAAGTCGGAACCCTCAAACAGTTCGACCCTGTCTATCTTGGATTCAAGGTTTTCTGGAAGATGTTCCCCCTGACAGTACGATGTGAAGACACAGGATATATTGTTACTCGTACCCAATCCATCATAGACTGCCTTAAGATAATTCGGAAGGAGAATGTCATCATCGGCCAGCCATGTGAAATAGCTTCCCTTGGCCATGGCCAGCAAGGTGTTTGCGTTGTTGATAGGACCGATGTTTTCCGGATAATTGACCAGACGGATCCGGGAATCTTCGATTCCCAAAATCTCGCTGGAAATCGGTGACGGAGGGTAATCATTCCCTACAATGACTTCAAAGTCAGCAAATTCCTGCATCAGAAGAGAATGAAGACTCTCACGCAGCAAATCATTCCGATTATAGGCCGTGACACCAATCGAAAAAAGCGGCTTCACAGAAGACATGCCGCACTCAATCCCTACAGCATTTCAAGTACCCACCCGGGATACAAGTGAAGAGAAGCTTGTCGTCGACCTCCCGATCCATTATGAACCGGTCGTTTTCATTGAGGAATTCGTCAAGGGCGGTTTTGGGGTTGTTTCCTTTTCCCCAAGGGCGAGGCCGGTAGTCCGCTGCGGGTTGGTATTCGATGACTGTATCGGAACAGACGAGATAATGGTTCTTCCCGATCAACGGGGAGTAAAGTCTCAATTCCTTCAAGACGTGGTCATGGGAATGATGCGAATCGAGGATTACCATTACGTCTCTCGACGGACCGACGATTTCTCTTATCCGTTCGACCGTATCTTTCTCTACGGAGGATCCCTGCAGCAGGGTGATCCTTTCTGAAATCGGTCCGTGTGATTTCAAGCGTTCCACGAGATCGTCCGGAACGAAGATATCGACACCGACAATCCGATCCCCACCGAGAATCTGCATCAAGGATGAATAGAACAGCAGCGAACCGCCCCAAGCCACCCCCAGTTCGATGATGTAACGAGGACGGGTTCGGAAAACGATTTCCTGGATTGCAAACATATCCTGGGGAAGTTGCAGAATGGGTTCTCCAAGCCAAGTCGTCTGATGAACCCAGAAATAGCGGCCTGCCCGGACCTTGACGTCGAGTGCATCATGGACCAACTGCTTGTCCGCCATCATTTCCCTGGCGCCGTTGCGCCGCACTTCCTCAAACTCTTGGCGGGTATATAGTTTTTTCTCTGACATTCTCTTGTTACCTCGCTTTTCGTTTGACTGAACTGGCAGGCCGCCGTCAATCCATCGGATATCCGTGATCCCGCAGAGGAAGGCCATACTCGCTTGCCAGTCCTGAGTTATCGTCACGGTAAAGCTCGATGATCCGTTTCCTCCAAGCATCCGACATGAATCCATCCGCCGGAGGCCCCTTCTCTAAATAGTCTGCCCATACCCTCTTGAGCGCATTACCGAAGGGGGCGTAGCGGCTCAGGGGGATACACCGGAAAAAACCGTCGCGGAAACGATGGTATCTCAACTCCCTGTCCGTATTGCGTCTTCGCTCCCTTCCTCCCTCCAGACGCCTCAGCGCGTCGTCTGCATCGATTCTGAGGATGCGGCAGAGATCCTTCATGAATTTCTCCCGACGATGCACGAAGTCCTCGTAAAGGAGGACATGGACATTCTCCCGGCCAAACAGGGAGGCATAGAGGCTGGCAATCCGGTGATAGAAGAACCCGTCGATGGGACTGTAGCGGATGAAGTTTGTACAGTAATCCATCCAGCTATCGAAAGACACATAGCGTCTGAAATAGCAGCGGGGCACATGACGAAGATAAGCCCCATGGTTCGCATACCAGGAGGGGATTGCCGTCAGTTGGTTCCTCACGACCATCAGAATCCGCGCGTCAGGCATGAGCCTGTACAGTCGTTGTGCGCACAAAGCCGGAGTGCGGCTCGTCATGATGTCCTCGTTGGAATAGAGAAAAGTCTTACCCTCAGCCAGGGAGAGAAAACGGTCGAACAAAGCCCGGGCCTGCTCGAAGCGGAAGTAGATATCGTCATCGGTCACAAGGGAGTTTACGATGTCCCGATAATCTTCATATCCTTCCCCGTCTTCGCCCATGTAAACCAGTCTACTGCTGTAGGGAAAAACCTTTCGCTGCAGGGTCGTGGAACCACTTTTGTTCGCTCCAATGTGAATAACCTTGTATATCATCTCTGCTCCCGAACGTGCTCGATTGACCCGTATCCTCCCGCCGCAGCCAGCATCGAAATCGTATCGCGGATGGATTCTTCCGGTTTCCCGCTAAATGCAAAGCCCAGGGCACAGAAGCGGGCACTGGATACCTCGTAGGACAACTGGTTCATGATGGGCGAATCGACATACTCGATCCGAGTGTGGGGGATGTCTCTCTCGATGTAATGGATAATCTGCTGAACCGTCAGATTGTCCGTCAGGACGTTGTAGATCTTCCCATCGAAGAGGTTATGGCGAATGACATAAACAATCGCTTCCGCGGCATCGCTCAAGCACAGGTAGGGCCGTTTCTGGTGCAGGGCAGTTCTCCACACCGTGATAGGCCGACCGGTGACAGCTTGCCAGCAGAACTTGTTGACTGCTGTATGAAAGCGCATCCCTGGAGAAATCCCGCAGATGGTTCCATTGCGCAGGGTGATGAAACGCAGGGAGCCGGAGTTCCCCAATTCCCGTAGGACCGCTTCTTCCTTGAGTTTGGCTTCCGCGTAAGGGCTCTGTGGTTGCAGCTCCTCAGGGGAGCAATCCTCGTCAACAACCTGTGCTTGCGTCCCATAGACGCTTGTTGAAGACATGTGAATCAGAGAACAGCCTGCGGCGAGGCTGGCTTTTGCCACCATTACGGTTCCCCGGTAATTGACCCGCTCCACTTCTTCCGGGTTGGAGAAACTCGCAGCGGCGTCCGTAACGGCGGCCAGGTGAATCACCACATCGGCCCCTGCAAACACAGCCGGAAGATCCGCACTCAGGACGTCCGCCTCGAGGAAGCGATATCGCCCTTCACGGGGAAGGTTGAAAAGGGAACAGTATCGGTTCGTCTTCAGGTTATCAACCATGAGGATTTCCGAATCCGGGAATGCCCGGGGCAACTCCCGGATCAGGAAGGATCCTATATGGCCGAGTGCTCCCGTGATGACAAAGCGCATTATTTTTACCTCAGGTAGGCTGCCAGGCAGTCCCGGTAGTATTCCCTCGTCTTGATCAGTCCGCTTCCCAGGGTGTCCTGGGCGGCCCAGGGTATGATCGACTTGAACCTTTGATTACTGAGTATCGCGTCGCCGACGTCTATTGCCTTCTTCCCTTTCGGCCATTCGACGAACCGAACCCGGCCGGACCCTATGTGTTCTACCGTCGCCCGTGCAATATCCGCGACACTGTAATGCTCGTCTCCTACGACGAACCAGGTCTGGCCATCTACAGCATCGCTGCGGGAGGCAAGAATGAGGGCAGATACGGCATCGTCCACAAAGATTACATTCCTCTTCTGACTTCCATCTCCGAAAACAGTTACCTCCTTGCCCTGGAGGGCAAGACCGACAAAATAGTTGTTGAATGTAAAATCTGAACTGTGAATGCTGGCTCGGGGTCCGAAGACGTTGGACAGCCGGATGACGGATGCCCTCATTTGATAGGCCGTAGCATAGATAAGGACAAACTTCTCAGACACGCTCTTGTTGGCTGAATAAATATCTGCGGGGAACTCTGGATGGTTTTCATCGGCAGGCTGATAATGGAGCCGGCCAAGCTGGGTGCTCGTGCCCAGATGAATGAATTTCACGTCCGGGTTGAAACGCCGGATGGCTTCCAGGAGATTAATCACGCCGCGGCTGTTCACATCGAGATCGATCCATGGCTCCCGCATGGAGAAAGGATGAGAGGTCGATGCTGCGCAGTTGAACACAATATCCTTGTTGATGATATGTTGGCAGACATTCTCAAATGTGAGAATATCGTAAAAATAGAGATCAATATCGTCCTTGATATCCCGGACGTTGAACAAATTCCCGCCGGAACGAGGATCAAGGCAATCGAAGACAGTCACACGGGCTCCCAGCTCAAGGCAGCGGCGAGTAAGATTGCTCCCTATGAATCCCAATCCTCCCGTCACCAGAACCCTCAAGCCTTTTAGGCTGGGGACCTTGAAACTCCGCTTTTTTGCCATTGAATCCGCCCCTTTCCTTTTGTGTTCGCTCATGGTGAGAGAATTTTCCTGATCCCGCTGCAGACGAAATCGATCTGCTCCTCTGTCAGGTTCAGTGCTCCGGGTAGATTGATTCCCCGGGAGGCGATATCGTAAGCTACGGGATTCCGCTGCCGGAATTCATCCTCGCTATATTCTGGATAGGCCGGGAGCGATGTCAGGGGATAGAAGAAAGGCCTTGATGGAACGCCCAGCGTCTCAAGGCGCGCAATGGCCTCCCGCTTGGAAATATTGTGGCTGCGGCCGAAAACAAGGCCTGTGATCCAGACACTGTTATAAACTCCCTCTCGCTCGTCATTAAATTGAAGATCCCGGATATCCTGCAGTTTCTCCTTGTATAGGCGGTATATCTCACGCTTCTTGTCCACCAGTTCCTGGAGTCGCTGGAACTGGGCATATCCAAGGGCTGCCTGTACGTTGAAGGGCATGTATTTGAAGGCCACTTCCGAGTTATAATATGGAATGCCTTCCACGCGGCCATGGTCCCGGAGGAACTTGCACCGCTCAAAGAGCCGGTCATCATCAAGCAGGAGGATTCCCCCCTCGCCGGTGGTGATGGTCTTGGTCCGATGGAAGCTGAAGACAGACCCCACACCGAATTTACCCGCCCGCACGCCCCGGTAGGTGCTTCCCAGAGCCTCCGCGGCATCCTCGATGAGGTGAATGCCACGTTTCATACAGAGTTCCTCGATGCGTTCAATATGGGGCATGTTGCCGAAGAGATCGACAAAAATCAGCGCCTTGGTCCGTGAAGTGATGTACTTTTCCGCCGACGCGGGATCCAGGCACCAGTGGTCCGGATCGATGTCGCAGAACACGGGTTTTGCTCTCTGGTAACTTACGGGCGCCGCGGTGGCAATCCAGGTGCATTCCGGTATGATAACCTCATCGCCGTCCTGGATATCCAAGCCTCTAAGGAGCAGGTGGATGGCTGATGTGCAGTTAGGCGTCATCAGGGCGTATTTTCGATCATGATATTTCGCAAATTCCCTCTCGAAGGCCTCACAGTAATCGTAAGCATGTTCATACCACCCGTTGCGCATGGCGTCTTCTACCGTACGAATCTCGTGCTCGGTGATCCATGGACCGGCCATGTATATCTGTTCCATTTTCTATTCCCCTCTATTGATTAACTAAGATAGATCCTTTCGATGATCCCGTCCTTTTCAAGTTGTCTCAAAAGTGCACCGACAATATCTTCAACGCTGTGCAGATCGGTCTCTACCACACACTCGGGGTGCTGCGGTTCCTCGTAAGGGGAAGAAATCCCGGTAAACTCCTTGATCTCTCCCACCATGGCCTTCCCGTACAGACCGTTCGGATCGCGCCTTTTACAAACATCAAGGTCGCACTTGACGAAAATCTCGAAGAAGCGGCCCGACGGGAAAAGAGAGCGTACGAATGCCCGGTCTTCGGCAAATGGGGAGATGAAAGTACAGATCACGATTTTGCCAGCTTCAAAAAAGAGCTTCGCCACCTCGCCTGCTCGGCGAATGTTCTCGGTGCGGTCCTTTGCCGAAAAGCCGAGATCCCCGCAGAGTCCATGGCGGACCGTGTCTCCGTCCAGGAGCATCGACTGGCACCCCGCATCAAACAGGACACGCTCCAGACGCCTGGCGATGGTTGATTTCCCCGAGCCGGAGTACCCCGTCAGCCAGAGCACCGCAGCCTGGTGGCCGTTGCGATCCTCCCTGACCTCCCTGGGAATGTTCCATCCGCTCCATACTGCATGGGGTGATCTCCTCTGCTGAACTTCGTCCTTCTTCTCCCCTTCGATGACCTCTTCCAGTGTTTTGGAGACCCCTCGGATCAACCCGGCCCCAACGGTTTGATTGGTCAGGGGATCAATGAGAATGAAGCCACCTGTCCCGTGGTTAAGCTTATATGGATCAAAGAAGATGGGCGAGGCCGCTGCTATCTCCACCCGTCCGATTTCGTTGAGGCCGAAGGAAGAGGCCTGCCCCCGGTGCAGGGTGTCGACATCGATCTTGTAGATGATCCTGGAGACGAAGGCCTTCACCGTCCGGGTCGTATGCTTGAGGACGTAAGTATCAGCCATGGAAAGGGGTTTTTCGTCCATCCAGCAGATAATGGCCTCGAAGCGGGAGCTCACCTGCGGCAGGTTGTTCCTCCGGACGATCATGTCCCCCCTGCTCACGTCGATCTCATCCCGCAGGGTCAATACGACCGACTGGGGCGCGAAAGCTTCCTGCAGTTCCCCGTCGTAGGTAACGACGGACCGGACCGCGCTGGTCTTGCCAGACGGGAGAGCTACGATCTCCTCACCCGGGCCGATGGTTCCAGAGACGACCTTGCCGGCAAATCCCCGAAAATCCAGATGGGGGCGGACAACGTACTGAATGGGGAAACGGAAGTCCACCAGGTTGCGGTCTGCCGACACATGGACATTCTCCAGGTAATGCAGGAGCGTCGTGCCTTCGTACCAGGGCATATTGGCACTCTTTTCCACAACATTGTCACCCTTCAGGGCGGAAACAGGGATGAATACAATGTCATGGATGTCCAGTTTGTCGGAAAATGCCTGATATTCCGACACAATTCGGTCATAGACCTCCTTGCTGTAGTCTACAAGATCCATCTTGTTGACGGCCACGATCATGTGGGGGATCTGCAGGAGCGAAACGATGAATCCATGCCGCTTGGATTGCGTCAGAACTCCGTTCCGGGCATCGATGAGAATGACGGCACAATCGGCGGTCGATGCCCCCGTCACCATGTTCCGGGTATACTGAACATGGCCAGGCGTATCAGCGATGATGAATTTACGGCGTGGCGTCTCGAAGTACCGGTGGGCCACGTCGATAGTGATTCCCTGTTCGCGCTCCGCTGCCAGTCCGTCCAACAGGAGGGCTAGGTCCACATCTTTCAATCCCTTGCGTTTTGAGGTCTTTTTTATCGCTTCGTACTGATCCACATATATGGATTTCGTTTCGTAGAGAAGCCGGCCGATGAGCGTCGATTTGCCATCATCGACGCTTCCGGTAGTCGTAAAACGAAGAAGGGATTTTTCCGCCGACTCCATCAGAAATATCCCTCCTTTTTCTTCTGCTCCATCGAGGAGTCGCTGGTCAGGTCGATCACCCTGTTTTCACGCTCCGACTTCTTGGCCGCCCTGACCTCTCCGATGATGTCGTCGATGACGGAGGCCCTGGAAGGGATTGCCCCGGTACAGGGGATGCAACCCAGGCTGCGGAAACGACAAGAAACCGTCTCTATTTTTTCTTCATCGGTCTTCAGCTGATTGCTGTCCTCCACAAGGGAACAAGATGAGACGGGGATCAGAATCCCCTGACGTCGAATCACCTCGCGCTCTAAGGCGAAATATATCGGGACAATGGGGATCTTCTCGATTTTTATGTATTGCCAGATATCCTGCTCAGTCCAGTTGCTCAGCGGGAAGACCCGGACCGATTCCCCTTCGTTGATACGCGTATTATAGAGGTCCCAGAGCTCCGGCCGTTGATTCTTGGGATCCCACTGACCGAAACGATCCCTCAGGGAAAAGACACGCTCCTTGGCCCTGGATTTTTCCTCCTCGCGGCGTGCACCGCCGATGGCGGCATCAAAACCATGCTTGTTCAGAGCTTCCAGCAGTGCCCCCGTCTTGAGATAGCTGCAGCACTTGTCAACGCCCATTTTCAAGGGGTGGCACCCTTTGGCAATCCATTCTTCATTGCGCTCCACGATCAGGGTCACATCAATGTCACGGCAGAATCCGTCCCGAAAGGCGTACATCTCCGGAAATTTAAAACCGGTGTCCACATGCATGAGCGGAAAAGGGATTTTTGCAGGATGAAAGGCTTTTTGGGCGATCCTGACCATGACGCTCGAATCTTTTCCGACCGAGTAGAGCATGACGGGGTTCTTGAACTCCGCCGCCACTTCCCGCATGATGTACATGGATTCCGATTCGAGCTGTTTTAAATACGATAGACTGTAGGAAGGCATTTCAGCTGATCTCACCACTGATGTAGGCCCGGGTCCTCTCATCCCGCGGCGCGTTGAAGAACTCGGCAGCAGGCCCGTGCTCTACAAGCTCGCCCATGTAGAGAAATACGATGTAGTCCGCCATTCGCCTGGCCTGTCGGAGGATATGAGTAACCACAACAATCGTATAATCCTTTTTCAGGAACTGGAACTGCTTCTCCACCAGCCGCGCCGACACCGGGTCCAGCGCCGATGTCGGCTCATCAGCCAGGATGACCTCCGGATCAACGGCGATGGCCCGTGCCAATGCCAGGCGCTGCTGCTGCCCGATGGACAGACGGGACGCCGGTGCATGAAGGCGATCCTTCACCTCGTCCCAGAGTCCCGCCAGATTGAGGTAGTATTCAACCAGGCGGTCCAGGGAATTCCCTCTCTTCTTGCGGGCTGTGGACCGCTCTCCTTCCATGGAGTTACCCAGCAGAAGCTCCCGGCTTCTCTCCAGTTCCTCGATCCGCTTGCGGATCTGCGCTCCCCCCACCCGATGGATCCGGGGTCCGAAGGCAATGTTATCGTAGATCGACATGGGCAGAGGATATGGCCGCTGGGAGAGAAATCCCACCTTCTTGCGCAGGGCCAGGAGATCGGCCTGCCGGTCATAAATGTTGAGCCCGTCGATAAGGACGTCCCCCTCTACCGTAACGCTGTCGTAAAGGTCAAGAAGGCGATTCAGACTCTTCAGAAGGGTGGTTTTCCCACAGCCGGAAGGGCCGATAATGGCAATGATTTGGCGGTCCGGGATGTCCAGGGAGATATCCTGGAGCACACGGTGGCCGCCGTAGGATATGCTCAGGTTACGGATACGGATGTGGGACATTTAGGCCTCTAACGGATAATGTTCTTTGAAAAACGCCGCCCCAGCAGGCGCGACGCGATGTTGACCAGCAGGACGATTGCCAGGAGAATCAGGGCCGCCGCATAGGCCCGTTCCTGAACCTCCGGGATCGGTGTCCCCACCTGGAAAAAGACGGCCAGGGGGAGGGAGGCGACTGGATCGAGGAGAGACGAGGGGATCTCGTCCGTGTATCCCGCTGTGAAAAGGATCGATGCGGCGTCGCCGATCCCACGTCCGAAGGCCAGGAGGACCGCTGTGATCATGCCGGGCAAAGCCTGCCGAAACACGACCGCAAAGGTGGTCTCCAGCCGCGTCGTTCCCAGGGCATAGGCGATCTCCTTGAGTTCCGGCGGGACCATGCGGATCACCTCCTCCATGGACCGGATCATAATGGGCAGCATCAGCATTGTGAGCACAATGATCCCTCCCAGCAGGGAGGCCCGCAGCCCGAGATAAACCATGAGGGTAAAGCCAAAAGCACCGTAGACAATGGAGGGCGTACCCCACAGGATGTCCAGGACGAAGCGGGTTGCATCGGCAAAACGCCTGTTCGTGTATTCCCGCTGGAGAGCGAACGCCGCGGGGAGGCTGATCAGCATTGCCAGGATCGACGCCCCGAAAGCCAGGTACAGGGAACCGACGATGGCATTGGCAACTCCCCCCCCCTGGCCCAGGTAATACCCGCCCTGCGGCGTTTCGATCAGCATGGAAAGGCTCATGGCGTTCCAGCCCTTCACGACGATGACGGCCATGATGCCCACCAGGGTGGAAAGGATCAGAACCAGGGAAAGCAGCATCAGGACCTTGAACAGGTTTTCCGTAAATTTCCGGGATCCCATTGCCTTCAGACCCCGAACCGCCCGATGCGAAGCAGGGTGAAATGCGCTCCCAGGCTGAACACGCTCACAACGAGCAAAAGGATGAAGGCGGCCAGCATGAGAGCTGCGTCGTAGAGAGGAATGGACATCATCTCTCCATAGTTGTTGGCGATGAGAGCCGGCAGAGGATACGCGGGGTCAAACAGGGAACCGGGTACCTGCGGAACATTGCCCACGACCATGAGAACCGCCATCGTCTCGCCGAACGCCCTGGAGAATCCCAGGACGACTGCCGCCATGACCCCCCGGCGGGCATGGCGGAGCAGAACGTGATGGACCATTTCCCATCTCGTCGTTCCCAGGGCGAGGGCGCTTTCCCGGGCTTCGATCGGAATGGTCCGGAAGACCTCAACCGTAAGCGCAATGATGAACGGCGCAACCATGATGGCCAGTATGATCCCCCCGGCAAGAAGACTGTAGCCGGTGGTCTGGATCCCGATTGCCTCTCCCAGTTCGCGCACCAGGGGAACAATGACGAGGATGCCGCAGAGGCCGTAAATAACCGATGGGATGCCCGCCAGGATATCGACCGCCAATCGGACGGACTCCCGGATCCGGGTTCCGGCATACTCGGACAGATAGACGGCGCTCAACAGGCAGACGGGAATTGATATGGCCATAGCCAGTGCCGTGACCGCCAGAGTTCCCATGATAAAAGGATACAGCCCGAAGTCGCCTCTCAGGGGATGCCAGGACTCGGATCCCAGGATGGCCCCGATGGGAACCTCCGCCAGAAGGGGCCAGGCCTTCAAAAACAGCCCCACCCCGATGGCAAGAAACAGGACATGGACGAAAAGAAGAGGAAACCGCATGGAGGCACCGGAGAATGCATCCAGGAGGCGGCGCCTTTTCAGCACATTCATCTATCTCACCTTCTTCAGAGACTCCTTGACTTGGCCCGGCGTAACCTTCAGATAGCCAACCTCCTCCGCGTACCGCTGACCATCCGTCAGAATCCAGCGAACGAAAGCCAGAGACGTCCCCTTGAAGTTACCCTTGGCGACGAGATACAGATCGCGGGCCGGGGGCGAGGGATATCGCCCCGCAAGGACGGCCTGGATGGCATCATGCTTCGACATCAGTCGCTCGCCGGGATCCACCCGGCCATTCTCGTTGACATCGATGGGAGCAATCTGGAGACCGGCAACGGGCCTGCCCGTTCGCATGTCATAGGCATAATTCAGGTTGTTATAACCAATCCCGGCAGGATCCCTCCGGATCGCTTCTGCAACGCCCGGATCTCCGTAAACGGCAACTCCCTTGAGGTCTTCCTGTTTTTTCCCCAGATATTTCGCCCAGGTCTCGGCAGCACCGCAGGAATCGGACCGGGTGTATACCTGAATCCTTGTCGGAACGGCTTGTCCCGCAACGGATCCCCAGGTGAGGGGTTTTCCCATAATCCACAGATCCGTGAAGACGCTCTTCTTGATGCCCTTTTTCATCAGGGTGGCCAGGACCGGGTTGTTGCCGTTGATCGTTGGGAAAACAGCATCCTTGACAACGGGAACCCCGAAGAGACCCTGCCTGGTTTCCTCCTGCCTGATCTCTCGGGAGACCATTCCGATATCCACCATTCCTGTCAGTGTATCCGCGGCCCCCTTGCCGGCCCCGCCGGCGGAAACGTCGATTCTGACCTTGGGGTGCAGTTTTCTGAACTCCTCGGCCCACTTGACCATCATCGGATAAAGAGCCCAGGCGCCGGAGACCCTGATGGTACCTTGAAGGTCCACGGTTGCCGGAGCTTTCCCCACTGCAGGTCCGCGCTCTGCCGCCCGCCCTTCCAGGCTTCCCAGCACCATGGCCATAACAACCAACAAAACGAAAACAATCTTGCCGTAAAAACGTATCACCTCGTACCTCCTCGTATAATTTAGCGAAAATCCACTATTTAATCGGCGGCCCCTTCAACCAGTCAAAGTCGATCTGCGGATCGTCATATGGAATCCGAATCTCATCATCCGGGTTGTAAATATGGGAGGTCACATAGAGAAGATGTACAGGTCCCTGAATCGCCTTACAGCCATGGGCAACACCGGGAGGGATCTTCAGGATCCTGGCGGGCTGGTAATCGCCCGCCAGGAAATCCATCGTCATCTTGTATGATTTCGATTTCTCCCGCATGTCGCAAAGGCCCACCCGCATCACTCCACTGACGACGTACCACCAGTCCGTCTGGATTCTGTGAAAGTGCCAGGCCTTGATGACTCCGTCGAACATGAGGGAATGGCTCCACTGGCCGAAGCCCTCCTGGAAGAAATCATCGGTCCTGCGTATGATTTCCCGAAAGAACCCCCGTTCATCCGAGTGTGTCACGAGGTCTCTGACGACCACTCCGTCGATGCAATTATTCTCCATAAAAATCCCTCACGACATTGATGACCCTGTCGATTTGCGCCTGCTCAAGCTCCGGGTAGAGGGGCAGGGATAGGACCTCCCCGGCAGCCTTCTCCGTTTCCGTTAGGCCGTCGCCTCCCAGGCACAGGCGCCCCGCATAGGCGGGCTGCAGGTGAACGGGAACCGGATAGTGGATCAGCGCCCCTACCCCTTCATTCTGCAGATGATCCAGAAGATGGTCCCGATCGGTTGAACGAACCACGTAAAGATGGAAAACATGGCTTGTTCCGGGGGCGATCCCGGGACAGCGGAGCGGGGTCCCCGCCAATCCATCTGTGTAGGCCTGGGCGAGGGCAGACCGGCGGGCATTGTTCCGATCCAGGTGCGGAAGCTTCACCCTCAGGATCGCCGCCTGCAGTTCGTCGAGCCTTGTATTCCAGCCTCTCCGGGAGCTCACGTATCGCTCCACCCATCCATATTCCCGGAGCGACGCCGCACGCCCGGCGAGTTCGCCATCATTTGTCACGACCATCCCACCATCTCCAAGGGCTCCCAGGTTCTTCGTCGGATAAAAACTAAAGCACCCCATGTCCCCGAAAGAACCAACCCGCCGGTCCCCATGAATGGCACCATGAGCCTGTGAACAATCTTCAATGATTCTGAATCCGAATCGCCGCTGAAGGTCTAAAAGTGCATCCATGTCTGCAGGCTGTCCGTACAGGTGAACGGGGATGACGGCCTTCGTCCGCGGCGAGAGCACTTTCAATAATTTGTTCGGATCCAGGGTAAAGCGTCCCGGGTCAATGTCTACGAGTACGGGCCGTGCCCCGGTCAGCTCAATCGCCGCCACGGTGGCTACGGCCGTATGTGAAACAGTGACGACCTCGTCTCCGTCTCCGATGCCGCAGGACGCAAGTGCCAAGTGTAGTGCTTCGGTCCCACTGCCTACTCCGATTCCATGGGAAACGCCCACGTACCTTGCAAACTCCTCCTCGAAAGCCCGTACTTCCTCGCCCAGGATATACCGCCCTCCGTTTAGGACGCGGGCGATCGCTTCGTCGATGCCTTCCTTGAAAGCATGGTACTGGGCCAGGGGATTGCTACAGAGGATCATTCCAGCACCGTGACCCGTGGCACGTAAACGATCCATTTCCCTCCGGACTCAATGAAGGGTTTCTCCTTCGCCATGATCTCCCGGGCATGATTGTAGGCAAACAGGAGGGCATAATCGGGGTAATGGGCCATGAATGACTCATATGGCCGCACGGGGATGTGTGCTCCCGGGCTGAATTTTCCCTGTTTGATGGGCGTTGTATCGGAGATAAATTCAATGAGATCGGGGCCGATGCCGCAATAGTTGATGATCGTCGTGCTCTTTGACGTGGCTGCGTACCCGACGATGCGCTTGCCCTCACGCCGGATGCCGGACAGGAGACCTATCAACTCGTCTCTGGAACGCTCACAATTCCGACGGAACTGATCATACACACCTGCCTCCCAAAGACCCATGCCGCGTTCCTTTGCCAGGCAGGCCTCCACTGTCGGTGAAATCGGTCTGGCCCCCCGACGGGCGATGACGTAGCGCATCGATCCTCCATGGGTTTCCTGAGGCTCGATGTCGACTACTTCCATGCCGTGCATACCGAAAAGGTGGCTTATGGAAGAGACGGAGAACAGGAAAACGTGCTCGTCGTAGATCTGATCATAGGAGGTCTGCTCGATGACATCGCCGAGATAGGGATCTTCGAACAGAACCACTCCGCTGGGTTTCAGGAGAATATCGATGCCCCGGATGACCGAGTGGAGGTAGGGGATGTGGCACATCACGTTTGCCCCCAGGAAGGCGTCGGCCTGACCATAACGGCTCACGATCTGCCTGGCCTGTTCTTCATCGAAGAAGGCGCAGGTCGTGTTCACGCCTTTCTGACGCGCGACATCGGCAACGTTCGCGGACGGCTCGATGCCCAGATGCCGGATCTCCCAGTGAGCGAAGTGTTGCATCATAATGCCGTCGTTGCTTCCGATCTCCACCACAAAGGGATCCTGGCCACCGAGATAGTCCCGCTTCACGTGAGAGGCAAACTCATTAAAGTGAACGGCCATATTCCTCGAAGTACCGGAGTAGAAGGCGTAGTTTTCGTTGAACATCATCTCCCTGGCAGGTTGCTCGACCAGCTGAACCATTTTACAGGCGCCACAGAAGGCAACCCGCAGATCGAAGAAGTATTCGTCGTCAAACTCGCTTTCCCTTAAAAACCCATTGGCGATGGGCATCCGTCCGAACGACATGAATGGTTCAATAGGCTCTTGACAGATGAGGCATTTATGCATGGTTCTCTCTTTTCATGATGGCAAGATACGTAAGATGACGCGCCGTATGATCCTGTACAGGCGGCGTCCTGCAGTTAGTCGGCCTGTTTCTCCGTTCTGTTGCGGTCTCAAACGGTGCATGATGTCGTTCAGCCTTGCAATCTCACAGGTTTCAAGAAGCCCACGCAATGCGGGCGGAGGTTGGAGCATCAGGCTTATGAAGTCTGCCGCCGGAGAGTCTGGATGGTAAATGATCCCCCCTCCATGATTGATGGGGAGGGTAAACAGCTCAAGGGAAACGCCGGAGGTGTTGATAAAATCCTCAACCGCCGTCCTCACGCCGTTTCGTAGCCCTCCTTCCTGCCGGGCATTAAAGAACGGCGCATTGATTGCGTTCTCCTCCAGGCCTGGAGACTACGGACTCATCCCTATCCGCCCATATTCATGCCGTGCTTCCGGCGGGATGGCATCCGGATCATAATACATGTCCCGTCGCGCATAGGGCCGTGACATACTTTTGGTGATGAGGGTGGGGAAATCTCTTCCCTTTCGTTCGGCCATCTCGGCAATGTCCTGCAGGTCGACACGCATGGAATGATAATTCAGGTCTCCATTCAGAAGCACGACATCGATAGGATCCATGATCCCCGGAATGGCTTCATGACTCTTCTTCGCAATAAGGCGACCACAGACGTCCCCTTCCATTATCTCCTCGAGTTCGGGAAGAACGAAAGGCTCGACCACTGTTAGGAATCCTCCACAGGTCCGGCAGTATTCCAGGAGCAGACTGGTGTGCTCCCCCTTGTAAGCACCAATTTGTAAAAGATATTTTGCCCCCGTCCTCTCCAGCAGCGGTTTGACTGCATCGAACCAAAAAAGACTGAACCCGGTGGCACCGTCGATCTCTCCCAGGAAGGCCTTTTCCGCTTCCGATTGTTTGCTGAATGCAGGTGATAGGTATTGGAACTTCGTCATTGGAGCTCTCCGTTTCCCGAATAATGGAACCGGTATTCCCCCGATGAAACGAATTCATCAAGACCTTCGAAGATCCGCTTATGGCGCTCAGGAGTAAAAGATTCCATGAAGGCCCGGTAACTCTCTGGACCCATTTGTCCGTAATAACCACCGACCTCCTGCAGGAATCTCCTGAAGTCGGGAAACAGCCAGTCATCGCTGTTATGAAGAAAAGCCATATAGTAGTATTCGAGGACCTGTCGAATGTCGATATCGAGCTTCTGATCATGTAGATTCAGAAGGATGTTTTCGTATTCCTGCACCGTGCGGGGGTGAATATTAAAGCCGTAACGGATCTGAGGATTGCAGAGAGAGGCATGGATTACAGGAACCCCAAGGGCAGCATATTCAAAACCTATGGTCCCGTATACGGTCAGGGCGAAATTGATCCCCTCCTGAATCAACTGCAGATGGGAACTGTCCGAAGGAATAAGGGTAAACTTTGGGTAACGACGGATCAATTCCCCAAGGATCTCCTTGTTGCCAGGCAGAAAATCCGGGTGCGTCTTGATGTACCAGTCATAATCCGTTCGCTCCGAAATATTCCCTAGAAACACGAGCCATTCATAGAAATCAGGAAAGAGATTGACCCCGTATGGATGAGGGCTGTCAAAAAAACAGTGGGTGGCTATGAGAATCTTGATCCTGGGACTCTCCGGGATAATCCTTTGGCCGTTCGGCCTGGTGTATGCGGACATGGTGGAGTAGTGCATATCTACACCGACTTCCCCGGAGAACCGCCGCTGCAGCCTTTCCTCGGCCATCCACAAGCCTCGTTCCTGCTCCTCTGCTGAGAGCATGGCGAATCTCTCCGGGTAGTCGTAGAAGTCATCGTACGCCCATAACCGCTCCCGGCTCAGGTGGTATACGTGGCTGGCGTTGCTCTGATAGACCGGGATGTCCCGCTGAACGGCGTGCCGCAGGAGTACTGCATACTCGTAATAGACGCAGTGGCTGAGGATGACCGCTTTTACCCGACCGGTCGCCAGGTAATCACGCCAGAACACATGATATCCCAATGCATCGCGCAGGGCGTGACGGAAATCTTCATCTTCGAGATCGATCGTGGGCTTTCGGCAGGCCATCAAATAAGAATCGTAGAGCAGGTCGCCAAACCATACACCATCCGCCTGAAGATCCTCCACGTCACGTTTGGTCTTTAGCATGGGATACAGCGACTCGAAAAGGCGGTCCCGATCCTCCATCTGAGACGAGCTGAGATGCACGTACACGAACCGGTCCGCATTGAAGGAACGGTAAAGCCTGAAAAGACCCCTGTCCGTCAGCCACGACCTGGAGTTCTTTTCCTTGAGCAGAAAAGCCGTGATGGAGGCTCGATGTCGTCGGGCCAGGACATTTGCCAGGTAGCTGAAGGAGATGATGGAACTGGCCATCGGGTTCGCTTCCAGAAGGATCTCACCCTCCTCGGGGTTGGACCGATGATCCTGCCACAGTTTTTCATTGTGACGGATGAAGGCGGCTTCCTTTGGGTTGATTCTTAAGAAATTAACGATCTGTCGAATACGTTCTAGGAAATGCTTCATTAGAGATTGCCTGACTACATCTGGAGATCCTGTCGAAACAGGGCGCTATGGATTACATCCACTTCACAGGAATCGAACAGATAATGCCGGATCCGCCGACCATCCTCGACCATGCCCGATTTTTTCATCAGGCGAAGCATGGCAGCATTCAGAGCCAAGGTCCCCGCCGTTACCTTGCGCATCCCGGCAGGGCCAAGGAGATAACAGCAAACGGCCGACCAGGCCTCGAGTCCGTAACCTTTGCTCCAGGCCTTTTTCTCCCCGATCAGGATGCCCACGTCGGCGACAAGGTTTTTCTCATCGACATAGGCATTCATGTTGCCGATGTGCCCCCGTACCCCCGCGGAAACAACGATGGCCCAGAAATAATGGGGCGTGCCGGAAAAGGACTGCCAGTATTCCCGACATGACGCGAGCGAGTGTTTGTGGTGCCGCTGCTCACTGAAACGCACCACCTCGGGGTCGTTGAGCCAACCGACATAGCGGGAGGTCAGATATGCCTCTCCAAAAGGAACGATACGTAGACGGCCTGTCTCAAGAATCGGTCCCTCAGCCATGGTTGCAGACTCTTTCCATGAATTCGAGGAGGTGCGTCAGGGCACCTTCTGCAATGAAGGGACGGTGCTCCACGACACCACTTTTTTGAACGAGTCCCTTCAACGTCACGGCCAGATCGGCGCGGTTCGTGACACACGGGGTAATCCCCTGCCGAATGGTCGGGAGCCATTCTTTTTCCAGTTCCCGCGGGACAATCGACAGGGTACGTCTCCCCAGCAAGGCTGCCTCCAACAGAAGCATGGACGTCATCCCCACCACGAGATCGGCACAGTAGACCAGTTCCAGAGGTGGTGATGTCTGGTCGATGCAGTCAAACTCATCGCCATATTCCTTGAAGTCATCGCCATGATCCTTGGGATGCAGGCGCAGAACGAGGTAGGGCCTCTGCGGCAGCGTCCCTGCCGCATCGAGAAACTCCTCCATGATGATCTCCGTCCGGCCCTTCCGCAGCCCCCTGCCGCGCATAACAAATTCATCCAGCGGGACGGGTTGGAGGAGCGGAACGCTTTCGGATCCCTCACTCAGGAAGATCAAGACTTGCCTGCCCTTCGTCAACCCCGGCAAAAGCTTCTTTCTCAATTCCTCCCGGTCATTATCCGTCCATGTTCTGAACAGATTAAGAACATGGTCGTAATGCGGATGACCGCATACGATCACCCTGTCGGCCCGGGCACCGATCCGCACAAATTCATCCCGCGTCCACACGTCCGGGACCAGGATCCAATCCGGTGCTGAGGCCAGTGCATCCGTGCTTCTTTGCCGGAATCTGTACGAAGCATTCATGGCTGCATCCACGAATGCCGCTGACGGGATTTCCGCCCGCCTCGCTGCATCGATGAGCCGGAGGCCCAGGGTGTCAGGATTCTCCGATGTTCCCGTCAGAAGGACACGGGGCTGCATTTCCAGGATCAGATTCTCCGCAGATTCATTTTCCCTTGCCGGCACGAAATCAACCTTGCGTTTTTCCAGGACATCCCTGGCCAAGCCCGATGCCAGAACGACTGTCCTCCGGCCTCTCGCGGCCAGCGCTGCAGGAAAAGGCGCAATGTAATGGGCCGGACCGGGATCTTCCACAAAGATCAGGAAGTCAACCGCCATTCGCTATACGTTCCTCAACTCGTCAAGATGATCCCAGACCTTGCGAAAGGCACGGACCACGGAATCAACCTCCTGATCCGTGAATGTGTATGAACAGAGGCCGATCGAAATGAACGAATTGTCCTGGAGAGCTTCCGCCACCGGGCATATCCCCTTCCCGTAAGAGACATTTCCCTTGTAGAATTCGGCCGTCCAGGGGAATCCCCCTTTGCCGTAAGCTACCCGTTTTTGATAAAGCGGCTGCAGATGCAGATTCTGGTACCCGCCTCCAATGGGAACACCTTCAGCTTGGAGCGCCGCCAGGATTGTCTTTCGCGGGATGCCAGTCTCTCTTTCCGAGTAGACGAGCGGATAGACGTAGTAAACATGGGTGCAGCCGGCCTTGACGACGGGTACCCGGATGCCTTTCAGATCGCGGATTCCAGCAGTCAACCGGTCTGCCGCGGCAATCCGCTGCCCCACCAGGGCCGGGAGCTTCTTCAGTTGTTCCCGGCCGATGGCGGCCTCGATCTCGGTCATGCGGAAATTGAAGCCGATCATGTTGGTCAGGTCCGTCACCCCCTTGTCCTCCACGACGGCCTCCGCATGGTTCCGGATCAACTGCAGGCGCTCCGCCAGGACGGGATCGTTGGTAACGCACACTCCCCCTTCGCCCGTATGCACGTGCTTGTGGTAATTCAGGCTGTAGACACCGATATGGCCGATCGTGCCTGCATAGCGGCCCCGGTAGACGGCCCCCGGGACCTGCGCGGCGTCCTCGATGACTTTCAAGCTGTGTTTCTCCGCCAGGTCCATGATCGCATCCAAATCGGCCGCATGACCGAAAATGTCCGGCAGCATGATCGCCCTGGTCCTGGGTGTGATGTTCCTTTCTATCGAAAGCGGATCCAGGTTGAAGGTCTCTCCCTCAATGTCGGCAAAGACCGGTATCCCGTTCCAGATGAGGATGGATGTTGCAGAGGCGCTCATAGTCCAGGGGCTGACGATCACCTCGTCGCCCGGCTCGATCCCGATGGCGCCGACGGCCGCGATGAGGCCTGACGTGTTGGAGTTCACCGTCACGGCGTATCCCACGGAAAAATAAGCCGCCCATTCCACTTCCAGGGCCTGCACCTGCTCGCCACCGAAGAAATCCGGATCCCAACAGCCCAGGAAGCGCGACAGGACGCCGCTTTTCAGGACTTCCTGAACCGTGGACGATTCTTCCGGCCCGATTGTATTGTAGCGGGAAAAAGGCTTGGTGATGGTCCGGTCCCCCCCCATCAAGGCAAGCTGGCTCATGGATTGGACTCCTTGCATAATTTCCTGATCTCTTCGATGACAGCGAGGGTTTTCAGCGCTGATCGGCCGTCGGACGGAAACGGCTCGCCTGCCTCCAGGTGCCGATAGAGATGATCGATCACATGCCACTGGTATCGCGACATATCCGTAGCAATCTCAATGCATTCGCGGCTCAACACACGGTAGCCGGCGAAGAGGGCATCAGCACTGGACTTTCGGATACGGATTGTTTCGCCGAAATCATCATAGAGGACTTGCCCGGCCGTTCCCATCAGTTCCAGCCTCCCCACGGAGAAGCACTCCTCCCGGGCGGCAAGGAAGTAGACAGGCGCCTGTTCGAAACAGATTCGAACATCCGGCTCAGGGTCCGAATCCTGAATGTTCCAAGTATTTTCCTCGACAAACAGATCCGTAACGCCACCCAGGAGATAACGGCACAAGTCGATATAATGGGACCCGTTGTTCAGGATCCCTTTGCTGTACCAGCAAACCCCCTTTTCGATTTTTCCAACATCTCCTCGTTGGAGGGTCTCCCGCAGGGCCAGTACGCCGGGTTCAAAGCGTCGGATGTAGTTCACCAGGAGGGAACATCTGTTTTCTTCGGCCAGTCGAAGCATCTCCTTTGCCTCGGACACCGTGCCGGTCATGGGTTTCTCGCACAGGACCGCCCGGGGGCTGAAATGAACGATCTGCCGGAAGGAGGATAAATGTAATGATGTGGGAACACACAGAGAGACAACCTCCGGACGGAGACGGTCCATCATGGTCCCCATATCGGCATAGGCGGGAAGCCCGAAACACTCGGTGAACCGTTTCCGCTGCGAGGCGTCCGTATCAACAGCCGCTACGAACTCATATCCTTCGTGACATGTATAGGCACGAGCATGGGTGAGAACGGTTCGACCATCAGACAAATTGTAATCATAACCCTGTCCGATCTGTCCCAAACCCACGACTGCGGCCCGAAACCGCCTCATGTAGCTCCTTTCCGCAGCACTTCCCGGTTGATTGCCACCCATTCGGGTCTC
Organism: Syntrophaceae bacterium; assembly: GCA_013177825.1. NCBI lineage: Bacteria > Pseudomonadati > Thermodesulfobacteriota > Syntrophia > Syntrophales > Syntrophaceae > Syntrophaceae bacterium. Next base: position 46,711 of record JABLXX010000010.1, on the reverse strand, counting down.
GATCTGAGGAGAGCGATAATGTCCCTGCAGCTGAAATACGGATTTGACGGTCCGAAGTGTTCGATCAACTTTTTCAGGAGTTCATAATCTTTCCTCTCGTCGAGGGTCAATCCTAACTCTGGCCAGTGTAAATCGGGAGATGCTATCAGGTAGACATGTCGGAAGAGCTCAGGATGATTGCATATGTGGAGCGTTACATGCTCACGGTCGAGCCGATCTGTTGTCAGGGCAGCAGAATGTTTAAGCGTTTTCAGGGAAAGAACCTGGGTATCCATTCCGTCAGGATAACTGCGAATGAAGGAATTACTTGCGAAGTCGCACTGGTTACGAAGGAACATCTGTATCGTCTGCTCGACAAGCAATGGATCAATGACGGGGCAATCTCCAGTGATTTCCACCACAATATCAGCACTCACGGAATCGGCGGCATCGATAACCCGGGCCATCACGTCATCCTCACTGCCTCTGAAACTGGCAATGGCTTGCTCTTTGGCAAAATCCTCCAGACAATCATCCGCTTTGTTTACGGTCGTAGCAAGGACAATGCTATGAATGGATTTAACCTGCCGCAACCGATCGACAAGGTGCTTCAGCATCGGCTCGCCGTCAGCCGGCAGCAAAACTTTGCCGGGTAACCGAGAAGACGTCATTCTTGCTTCAATAGTAGCTACTATCTTTTTGCCTTCAATCAGCATCTGTAAAACATCCTCGACCCATTAAGAAATAAGATCCCGACTCAGGGGGGTACAACCTCAAACAAATCAAATATTCTAGTGTCTTTAACAGATTTTCGCATGTCGAACTAGATTGACAACATGAATGGTAACGCTTTTCATGTCATTTTCTTTGGTATGGGAAATCGGGATATGCATTATCATAGTCTTTATTAAGCATCATTACGGATATACGTTCATCTGGAATATTAATTAACTCCGGTGAACTAGCAAATATTTTCTGGTAAATTAGATAATAGGCTGGATTACATGTAAAGAGTTTTGCATAATTCATTTTATAGCTAAAAAGACCAGGGCAATGTGAATATGCATTCCGATACGGAAAGGGGGGGTGGAAATCCAAGATAATCAGCTTTCCCAGGTTCATCAAGACACGGTCCACTTCACAGGCAATCTTAAAAAGATCTTTCCTGTCACAGAGATAGAGACAGAAGCCGAGGATGACCAGATCGAACATTTGATCAGTATAGGGAATTTCATCCGCTGTAGCTTGTTGAAGCGATAGTTCAGGGAAGAGATTCATGCCATCCTGAATAGCCCTCATTGATGGATCAATGCCGAAACACTTTGCTTGATAGTGCTCCCCAAGTGCATGCAGACGCCATCCACTACTGCATCCAATTTCCAGGATGGATTTAGGATGCAACTCTACCTCCGATATCGCCCGCATGATGGGATCACAATCCGATGATTTTAATGCCTCTTCCAAGGCATGTTTATTACGCTGATAATAACGATCCCCCTCGGAGCATCTGAAAATTTCCTTCTGCATACAGTTCTTATCGATCACGGTCTATCCCTCACTGCCATTCAGGCCATAGGATTGGATTCACAACAGGTTCACACACAGTAAGGTAATGTTTCATCCAATCGGCTTCTCCAGGAGCCATACAGTGACCCCGGCCAGACATCGACATTCCCCTCTACCCGCCGCGGTGTTTCCGTAAGAAAAGTAATCAAAACAAATGCTAATGCTGCTATCTTCGATGTCGGATGAACAGCCAATAACGATCATCGAAGGACAGACGCTCTCCCAAATCTCCGTCAGGTGCCACAGCAGCCGGTAACCTCCTTAAGATCACCAATGACCCGTTCTACATCCTCGGCAGTCATTCCCGGATAGAGGGGAAGAGAAAGAATCTGTCCGTAAGCCTCCTCGGCAACGGGACATAAGCCGGGACCGGTACCGAAGTGCTTCCGGTAGTAGGGGTGCAGGTGAACCGGAATGTAATGGACATTCACACCGATCCCCCTCTCTCGAAGCCTCCTAAAGACCTCATCGCGATCTCCCATCAGGCGCACAACATAGAGGTGATATGCGTGGACGACATCGGGGCGCACAGAAAGCGGGCGGATTCCGGGGACAGAGGCCAGAGCCTCGTCATAACGGCTCGCAATCCGCCTGCGCCGGTCTATCCAACCGGCCAGTTTTGAAAGCTGGCTGATTCCGAGGGCGCATTGAAAATCCGTCAGCCGGTAATTGAAACCCAGGTCGACCATCTCGTAGAACCAAGCCCCCGTGTTCTGCCGCTCTCGATGGTCCGTCGTGATGCCGTGATTCCGGAAGGTTCGCATGCGCCGGGCCAGTTCAGGATCGTCCGTGGTGATCATGCCTCCCTCACCGGTGGTAATATGCTTGACGGGATGAAAACTGAAGCAACTCAGTTCGGTCAGGGACCCTACTGGCCGGCCCTTGTAGGCCGCCCCCAGGGCATGGCAGGCGTCATCCACCAGTTGCAGGCCACGGCGGTGTGCGATGTCGCGCAGGGTATCGTAATCGCACGGTTGCCCCGCATAGTCGACAGGAACGATCGCCCTGGTCCGTGGAGTGATTCTCTCCTCCACGCTTCCGGGATCGATCAGGAGCGTCTCACGGTCCACATCGGCGAAGACCGGTGTCCCACCCTGGAATACGACACAATTGGCCGAAGCGGCAAATGTCATGGCCGGGACGATGACTTCATCACCAGGCCCGATGCCGAGTGCATACATGGCTGCATGGAGGGCTGCCGTTCCGCTGCTGACTGCCACCGCATGTTTTACACCTGCACAACGGGCAAAGCTCGATTCGAACTCGGCCACCTTGGGTCCCGTGGTCAGCCAATCGGAACGAAGAACTTCTATGACTGCCTTGATGTCGGATTCATCAAGGCATTGCCGGCCGTAAGGAATCATAATCGTTCAATTATCTCGCGCATTTCTTCGATGGACAGCTGCCAGGCGTTCGTGCCGGAGTTATATTCGAAATCCTCTGGAAGCGTTTCTCCCCCCTGGCCGTTATATCGGCGCGACCAGAAACGGAAATCCGGCTGAATGATGTAGTAATGTTCAAATTCAATGCTGCGAATCGCCTCATCCCGCGGGATCATAACTTCATGGACTTTTTCTCCAGGCCGGATGCCTATGATTTCAATGGGGCAATCCGGTGCGATGGCTTTTGCCAGGGTCATGATGTTCATGCTCGGCAATTTGGGGACAAAGAGCTCTCCCCCAACCATGCGTTCCAGGCAGGAGAGAACGAAGTCCACTCCCTGTTCCAGGGTTATCCAGAAACGGGTCATCCTGGGATCCGTAATCGGCAGAAGCCCTTTCGACCTGCACTGCAGGAAAAAGGGAATCACGCTCCCCCGGCTTCCTGCTACGTTTCCGTACCTGACAACGCTGAAGATTGTCTGCCCGTGTCCAACATACGCGTTTCCGGCAATGAAGAGCTTATCCGAACAGAGTTTCGTTGCGCCATAGAGGTTGATCGGATTGGCTGCCTTGTCCGTGCTGAGCGCAATGACCCGTTGTACCCCCTGATCAATGGCGACATTGATGATGTTCTGCGCCCCCAGAATGTTGGTTTTGATCGCTTCGAAGGGATTGTACTCTGCTGCCGGGACCTGTTTCAGGGCTGCCGCATGTATAACGTAATCCACTCCCCGGAAGGCCCTGTGCAAACGCTCCTGATCACGGACATCCCCTAGAAAATATCGTATGCTTGGATAATTCTTCTCGGAGAAGACTTGGGCCATTTCATATTGTTTCAGCTCATCACGGCTGAAGATAATGAGACGTTTCGGTCTGTACCGCTTCAGGATTATCTCTGTGCACTTGCAGCCAAACGATCCCGTACCGCCCGTAATCAAAATTGTTTTGTCATTCAGCATATCTTCTTCCTATGTTTCAAATCACGCGATTCATACGCCACCGTAACTGTGGTCTGAAAAAAAACGGATGGTTGTCGTGGATATTATTATAACCTTTGAACGTCACTTCGATCCCGAGGATCTTGGGTGCGATCAGGTGCTCCGTCTTGGGGAGTTCCAAATGGACCGAAACGAAGAAGGTCTTTCCGCCGAAAAGATTCGGAGGGATTTCACAGACCATTTCATATTTCCCTTCGGACAGGTACTGAAACGACGACACCAGTTCCGGTTCGTCAAGGTGCTGCGTCAGAAGCAGCAACTCATCCCGTTCATCTGTCAGATGAACAACGACCCGCAGGTCGTGGGCCGGCCGCAGGCAACGGAACACTATTTTCAGCCGGATGGGCTCGTCGGAATAAAAGGAACGCCTGGGCTCGCCGGATTCGTCATAAACTCCGACCTCGACGAACCGGATGTGCGGAGTATTCCTGAGGATGACCCCTTCCTGGCGCTTTTCTATCTCCGCCGCTCCTGCAACGGCTTTCTCAATCGTCTTCTGTTTGAGATAGTAACCGATGGCCTGCTCCGACGTCCCGTCCGTCGCAACCCTCCCGTCTTCGAGCAGGATCGACCGGGCGCACAGATTGCGCACCGCCGCCATGTTGTGGCTGACGAAGAGGACCGTCCGGCCCTCCCGGGCCACGTCGCCCATCTTGCCGAGGCACTTCTTCTGGAACTCCGCGTCCCCGACGGCCAGCACTTCGTCGACCAGCAGGATCTCCGGCTCCAGGTGAGCCGCCACCGCGAAGGCCAGGCGGACGTACATGCCGCTTGAATAACGCTTCACCGGCGTGTCGATGAAGGTTGCAACGCCGGAAAAATCCACAATCTCGTCGAATTTCCGGCCGATTTCATCCTTCCGCATGCCCAGGATCGCGCCGTTCAGGAAGATGTTTTCCCGCCCTGTCAATTCCGGGTGAAACCCCGTTCCCACTTCCAGGAGGCTGGCAACCCTCCCGTCGAGCCGGACCTCTCCCCGTGTCGGAGCCGTCACCCGGGAGAGGACTTTCAGCAGCGTCGACTTCCCGGCCCCATTCTTCCCGATGATCCCGACGGTTTCTCCATGCCCGATCTCCAGGCCGATCTCCCGGAGGGCCCAGAACCGGTCCCCCCCCGCCACAGGATCCGCCTGCCGGAAGCCGACGGGGGTATTGGGGTCCTCCTTGCCCCGCTTCCGGGCCCACCAGCTCTGGAGGTCCCGGTAGAGGGCACCGTGGCCGATCACACCGAGGCGGTACTGCTTCCAGAGGTCTTCGATCTGAACGGCCCGGTTTCCCATGCGTCCTCAGACCGTATCCATGAAGGTCTTTTCGATTCTGCTGAACAGGACGATGCCCGCAAACAGAACCAGCAGGGTAATCAGCCAGCTCACTGCCATGAACGTCGCATTCACGCCGCCCGATCCGAGAAAGGCGGCGCGGAAGGTCTCGACCACCGCCGTCATGGGATTGAGCATAAAGAACAGGTGATACTTCCCGGGAATCTGGGACAGGGGATACACGACAGGGGTGGCATACATCCAGAGCTGCACGCCGAAGGCCACCAGAAATGCCAGGTCCCGGTACCGGGTCGTCAGTGAGGAAATGACAATCCCGAATCCCATGCCCAGGAGGGCCATCTCGAGGATCAGAAAAGGAAGGAGCGCGATCCAGATGGTGGGATGGACGGACGCGCCCGACAGCAGGAAGTATACGTAAAAAATCAGGAACAGGCAGAACTGAACGGCGAATTTCATCATGTTCGTGATCACCGTGGCCAGCGGGACCACCAGGCGCGGGAAATACACCTTTCCGAAAATATGGGCGTTCGTGACGAAGGTGTTGGCCGTCATGGTGAGGCAATCGGCGAAATAGGCCCAGGCGATGTATCCGGCCATGTAAAAGAGAAACGGGGGGATTCCGTCCGTGGGGATCTTCGCGATCTTGCCGAAAACAACGGTGAAGACGATCGTCGTCAGGACCGGCTGGATCAGGTACCACAGCGGTCCCAGGATCGTCTGCTTGTAGGCGGACACAAAATCGCGCCGCACGAACAGAAATACCAGGTCTCTGTAATTCCAGAGTTCGGCCAGATGGATGTCGAACCAGCCCGTCTTCGGGCGGATCACGGTCGAATGTTGCTTCTTTATCGCCTGCGTTGCAGCAGACGTGTCAGGACAGGAATCGATCATTCTTCTCCCGGGGTTCTTGCCTGGGCGCTGGAACCTCCAGACAACTCATTCAACCTCGCCTCCGGTCCACTTCTCTCCGCAAACCGTACAGACACGGCGGGCATTCAGCCGCTCGCCGCACCGGCACATCCAGCCGATCCGCCGCGCCGGGTTCCCAACCACCAGGGCGTGGTCCGGCACGTCTTTCGTCACGACCGCTCCGGCGCCGACAAAGGCGTACCGGCCGATGGTGTGGCCGCAGACGATGGTAGCGTTGGCCCCGATGGTGGCACCCCGCTTCACCAGGGTAGGCCTGGCCTCGTCCATCCGGGGGATCTCGGCCCTGGGGTTGTAGACGTTCGTGAAGACCATGGAGGGGCCGCAGAAGACGCCGTCCTCCAGGGTCACGCCGGGGTAGACGCTGACATTGTTCTGGATCTTGCACCGGTTCCCGATGACGGCGCCGGGACCGACGACGACGTTCTGGCCGATGTTGCAGTCTTCACCGATGGAAGCCCCTGCCTGAACCTTCGAGAAGTGCCAGATCTTCGTTCCCTTCCCGATGACGGCGCCGGGCTCCGCAATGGCCGTTTCGTGAACGAAATACGGCTTCTCCTCTGCTTCTTCGGCTGCCCGTTCGACGATCCCCGTTTCCTTCGCCTCCAGGGAGCGCTGGCTCATTTCCAGGATCCTGAGCACCCTCAGTCCTTCCGCGCCGTCCGTGACGGGATCCGCCCCCGTCCGGACCACCTCCAGGAAGGCCCGGCATTCGGCCCGGAGCGGCTCCTCCCATACGTCCTTCAGGTCCACGGGGCTCCCTTCGCCCTTCTCGGGAACGGGAACATTGTCCTGCCAGCGAATGCTGTGGGCATAATGGACCAGTTTCGCCTCCACCGGCTGGGTGTCGTCGAAGACCAGCATTCCCTGGTCGCCCACCACGACGAGGCGCTGTTCCTTGAAAGGATTCAACCAGCTCACGAAGATATGGGCGCCGATGCCGGAGGGGAACTTCAGGTTCGTCATGGTCACGTCGGCGATCCGGGCGTGGAGGAAGTTGCTGCCTACGGAATCGACATACGAGGGATCCTCCCCCACGAGACTGAGAATGACGGAGATGTCGTGGGGCGCGAAGGACCAGAGGATGTTCTCCTCCCGCCGGATCTTCCCCAGGGAGAGGCGCCGGGAGTAAATGTACCGGAGGCGCCCCACCTGTCCCTGCCGGACCATTTCCTTGAGCCGCATGACCGCCGGATGGTACTGGAGGATGTGCCCGACAAAGAGGGTCCGCTGCTTTTCCCCGGCAAGGCGGACCAGTTTCTCTCCGTCCCCGTAGGTCAGCGACAGGGGCTTCTCTACAAAGACGTGCTTTCCTGCCCGAAGGGCCTGCTCGGCCAGCCGGAAATGAGTCACCGCCGGCGTGGCGAGAACCACGGCCTGGATCTTCCCGTCCTTCAAAAGCTTTTTCAGGTCATCGGTGGCAACTGTCCCCGGGTAGTCCTTCTTCACCTGTTCCCGGACGGCGGCGCTCCCGTCACAGACCGCCGCCAGCACACCCAGCTGGTGGAAGTTCCGAACCAGGTTCTTTCCCCAGTAGCCCGCTCCCACCACCGCCACGCGGACCTCCTCCGCGTTTTTTTTCGCTCCCTTTCGCACCGGGGCGGCCATTATGATGCACTCCTTTCCCGCAGGACCTTCACCACGAAGGCCTGCTGCTCTTCCGTCAGATAGGGATGCATGGGCAGGCTGAAGGTCCGGACGGCACAGTCCTCGCTGGCCGGGCAGTCGCCCTCCTTATAACCAAGGAACGAAAAGGCCGTCTGGAGATGGAGGGGACGCGGGTAGTAGATCATGGTCGGAATGCCCTGCTCCTGGAGGCCCTTCTGCAGGAAGGCCCGGTGGGCCTCGTCGCGGGCCAGGAGCGAATACTGCGCCCAGGCGGAGCGGTATCCCTCGGGAACGAACGGCGTCTCGATGCCCGGGATGCCCAGGATGGCCTCGGTGTAGCGGCGGGCCGCCTCCTGGCGCTTCTCCATCTCCTCCGGAAATACCTCGAATTTCGCCAGGACGATGGCAGCCTGGAGAGTGTCCAGCCGTCCGTTGATGCCGATCCGGACGTTGTCGTATTTGTGGCTCCCCTTGCCGTGAACGCGGATGGATTCGAGCAGCGACGCCAGGTTCGGGTCGTCGGTGAAGATCATCCCCCCGTCTCCATAGCAGCCCAGAGGCTTGGCGGGAAAGAAGGAGGTGCAGGCAATGTCGCCGAAGGAGCAGGACATCCTGCCCTTGCAAACGGCCCCGAAGGACTGGGCGGCGTCTTCGATCACTGTGAGCCCGTGTTTCCGGGCGATGTCCCCGATGGCGTCATAGTCGGCCATCAGGCCCAGCATGTCCACCGGGATGACGGCCTTCGGCCTGAGCTTCCCGACGCCCTCCAGACGCGGCAGGGGCGCCAGGCGAGGGTCTCCCGCTTTCAGGGCGGCGACGGCCTGCTCGAGTTTGTCCGGGTCGATGTTGTAGGTCCTCCGATCGATGTCGACATAGATCGGAGTCGCCCCCAGGAGGCTGATCACCTCAGCCGTGGAGATGAACGTGAAGGGGGTGGTGAAGACGGCGTCGCCGGGGCCGACCCCCAGGGCCATCAGGGCCATCAGGAGGGCGTCCGTCCCGGAGGCGCACCCCACGGCGAATTTCCGCCCGGCGTAGGCCGCCAGTTTTCCTTCCAGTTCCTTCACCTCCGGCCCCATGATGTACTGCCCGTGGGCCAGAACCTTCTCCATGTTCGCCTCCAGGCGGTCCCGAATCCCTGCCTGCTGCGCCTTCAAATCGATAAAATCCATTGCTTTTCCTGTTGCTTATGGGGGCTGATGGAAAATCGGTCCCCTTCTCTGTTATGTTGCCTTTTTTTCCGGGGTCCTCACTGCGTCCTTGATTCGCTTCACGTGTCCCCGCCCCAGGCCTTTCACCTCACAACCCAGTTCGAAATACCGACGGATGGCATCGTCGTCGAGAATGCCGAAGCAGTCAATGACCGCCACGGGACGGCCCGTCATGGCTACGACCGCGTCCGGGGTCAGCTTCAGGTAGGGATCGTGGCGGACGGCGAATACCACCGCGTCGGCGCCCTTCAGCGCCTCCTCCAGGTTTTCCCGAATCCGGAGGTCCTTGAGCTTTTCCTGATTCCTGAAGAACCGCGACCAGGAGTGGCCGACTGCCGGGTAGGTGTCCTGCTTCTCGAACTCCCACCAGTGCTTCACGTAGGGATCGTGCACGGCCACCTCGCCTCCCATCTCCGTGATCTTGCGGATCAGCATCTCCGATCCGCTGTAGCGCGTGTCCCCCACGTCCTCTCGATAGGAGGCCCCCAGGACGGTGACCTGTGATGCCGCAATGATCTTCCCCATGTTCCGGAGCGCGTCGCGTACCAGCTCCGCCGCATGGAGGGACCGGGTGTCGTTGATGTCGATGGCCAGGGGTGTGATCTTGAAAATGTCGTCATCGAAACCCATCAGGGTGTGGTACGCCCAGACACCCAGGCCGCCGTCCTTGGGCAGGCAATACCCGCCGATACCGGGCCCCGGGAAGATCATGTTCGAGTGGGTCGGACGGACCTTGATCGCCTTGATGACCTTCATCAGATCCACGCCGTTCCGTTCGGCGAAAAGGCTCCATTCATCCAGGAAGGCCAGGAGCGTCGCCCGGAAAGAATTCTCCACGATCTTGCAGGTTTCGCTCTCGATGGGCCGATCGAGCACTGTGAGGGGGAATTTATCCACGTTCAGGACTTCCGAGAGGAATTTTTTTACCCGGCAGCGGGCCTCCTCGTTCGTGCCGCTGCAGACCCGCCAGAAGTCCCGGATGGATGCCACGTATTCCCGCCCCGGCATGACGCGCTCATAGGAATGCGACAGGAGGGGCTCTGCATGGATCCCCCGCTTCTCGAAAGCCTTTTTCACAATAGGATAGGCCACGTACTCCGTCGTTCCCGGCGGAACGGTCGTCTCGATGAGGACCAGACACTCCGGCCGAATCCGTTCGCCGATAACGCGCAGACTGTCTTCCAGGGCGGCGATCTCCGCGTGTCCCTGCCGGCAGTTGCCCAGGCTCTCCTTGAAGTAGTCGCACTGGACGTCCACTACCACCACATCGGCCAGCGTCAGGGCATCATAGCTGTATGTTGCAACAAGTGTTTTCTTGTCGTTGACACAGCGGGCGATCATGGGCGCCACGTCCGGGTCCTCCGACTCCACGGGCGCAACCCCCCGGTTCAGAAAGGGAATTTTCCAATAGGAGCGCGACGACGGCCGCTGCATGCCGATGACGAACTTGCCCGGTTTTCCCGTTGCCTTGTCCACCGAGTCCGCCACGACGCCCGCCATGACGGCGCCCACAAAGCCGACGCCCATGACCACCACGATCTCCCGGTCCAGAGCTCTCTGTTCCGCCACCAACTGACGGAGCCCCCGGTTCTCCCGCTCGTAATCCCCCGGACCGGGCAGAGGGAAGGTTTCGCCGTTGGGAGATACACTCACGCCGTTTTCTGAACCCATCTCGTGCACCTCAAACAGGTTTGGCTTGCACCGTCGGCCGGCGGGCAAAGCTTCGCTCTCTGGATTCCATCCAGCCCCGCTCGATGATGGTGTTAATAATCATATCTGCTACTTACAAATCCGTCCGGCCTGTTCCGAAAAACAGGATGGATGGTTCCTCCTGCTGCCGCGGCAATATTCCGCCCCTTCGGGGGCGGGAACTCCCCTATTGGGGCACGTCCGGCGGGATGCCGCTCTCCCGCACTTCCTGCGCCAGCCGCTGGATCTCCGCCTGCAGGCGCTCGTATTCCTCCATCTTCTGCCTCAGGAAGCGGTAGGTGGCGCGGGCCTTGGCCTCCATCCCCTGGGGCGTCAGAACATACAGATAAGAAACTTTGTTGTTGGAATTCTTGAAGTTGCTTGCCTTGACAAATCCCCGGCCGATCAGGGACTTGATGAGGAAATTGGCCTTCCCGACGCTGATCCCCAATCGGGTCGCAATTTCCCGCTGGGTCAGCTCCGGGCTCTCCTTGATCTCCCGGAGGATCTTCAGGACTTCCTCGTTTTCCAGGTTGAAATAGGATGATTCTGGCATTGGATTTGTTTGTTCAATCGATGAACAGGTGCGAACCTACTTGATTTTTTATGAGGAAGTCAAGATTTTTATCAGCAGGATGGGAATCGGGGGGAACACAGGCGGGGCAAAATTACTCGATCCATTCTTTTGAAGTCAAGGGATTTCAGGATAATGGCGAAAAACCGAGGGAAATCATGTCAGATGCACGGCCGGCAACCCTGTAGCGCGCATTGCTTTTCATCCGTCACTCCACGGAGAAGAGCATCCCGGTAAGGCGGGCGGCGACGCGGGGAACCGTCGAGATCAGTGCTTCCCTGAGAGGAAGGCAGGCCTTGAAACGAATAACACGCCGGACATAATCTGCCACAGTGTCAACTGCCTGATGAGGCACGCTGCCTCTGCTTCCGCGCCCCCACCCGCACAGCGCCTGGCACAAGCAACGATCAGGCCCTCAGCACCTTTCCCCCGGCGCGATAATGCTTTGTTTTGATGAGAGATCGCTCGTCGAGACCGACTTCCAGCAGGGAATTGCACCGTTTGAGCCCCTCCATGACGTACATTTCAAATTCCTCGTCACTCATGGAGGTCATGTTGAGGCGGAGGTCCTGCCGGTCGCCCATCTTCAGGAGGTATTCCTCCTCATCCCCGATAAAGCCGTTGGCAACGGCGTAATCGTACATTTTGGAACCAGGCTGGGGAAGGAGATAACCGGCGGAGGGATATATGCTGTTTTCAATACAGCACTCAAACGTCCTTCTAATGGTCTCGGGCGTCTCTTGCGGGTAGCCCATCACGATGCTTGTTCCGACAGGAATGCCGGCACGATGAAACAAACCGGTTTGAGTACTGAATTGTTCGGCCGACACATGCTTGTTCATCATCTTTAGAATCGAGGGGTTCGACGATTCCAGTGAATACGCCATGCTGACACATCCTGATTTTTTCATTTTTTCCATGATTTCCAGATCTTCTTCACAATCGAAGAGATTTCCCCGGCAACTGCCGGCCCAGTAGATATCGAGGTCTTCCGCGAGCAGCCTGTCAACCAGGGCAATGGTCTGCTTCTTCGAAAAGAATGTCAGCTCATCCCAGAACAGAACGTAATTAATCGAGTATCTGGAGATTAATTCCCTTATCTCTGCAACGATGGAATCAGGATTCCTGAATCGATACGGGGAATTTTTAAAGACATGGTAACAGAATGTACAATTCGCTATGCAGCCTCTTGCCGTGTTCACGGGCATCGCCCTCACGTCGTCCCTTTTCATGGGCAGCGGATCATTCGCGTGCTGTTTGGAAGCGTCGATGTAAATATCGATGTCATAAGGAGAGAAATCGATGAACGGCAGCGATGAGATGTCTTTGATCAAAGGTCTGGATGGATTTCTGACAAACGTTCCGTCCCGGAGAAAGCTGATCCCCTTGACACCATCGAGGGAATCGTTTCCCGCCAGCAATCCAAGCAATTCTACAATGGTTTCATCTCCTTCCGACATCACGGCAATGTCGGCCCGGGTTTTTTTCAGAAGTGTTTCAGCGACGGAGGTTGCAACCGAGTTGCCGACGACAATCGTGGCATGCGGATGAATTTCCTTTATAACATCGCATAATGATTTCACTATTCTATAGCCAGTGACAATGCATCCCATGCAGACAACGTCGTATTTCTTCTTTTGTATTCTCTTTCTCACCTCGCTGTCCGAATACCTGTGAGCGTCGATATCGATCAGATCGAATTCAAAGCCGGCCCTCTTCATCGCCGTCGTGACAAATCCCAATCCGATTGGGAAAAGCTTTACGGGAGACTGGGGTCTCAAAGACACATTCATGACGAGAATATTCATGGATTCCTGCTGCTTTCATCTTTAGAACAGATGTTCAACGGATCCCGCTTCCATTGGATCAACGAATCATTTCCCAACACAGCGGGGTTCCTCTTGTGAGGTCCTTCGCGGCCTTTTTTCCCAGGACATCCGGCAGATACTTCGGCGGAAGGCCATGGCCGGGACGGATGGATCGGACGTTCTCCGGAGTAAATACCTCGCCCTTCTTCACATCGTGGACGACAAACAGCGACCGGCGATATGCCAGACTGGCCTCCTCCTGGTCCCCGGGCCCATATTGGACGCGTCCCAGAGCCTTTTCGACAGTCCGGACGGCATCGACCATGGCCTTGAACTCGTGCGGCTCGAGCGAAAAGGCATGATCGGGCCCCCCGGACGAACGGTCCAAAACCAGATGCTTCTCGATGATGCAGGCACCGACAGCCACGGCGGCCACGGGGATTTCGATGCCCAGGGAATGATCCGACAGGCCGACGGGAACGCCGAAATCCTCCGCCATCTGCCGGATGGTGAGCAGGTTCATTTCTTCCGGAGGCGATGGATACGCTGTCGTGCATTTCAGCAGGGCGACATGGGGCATGCCTGCATTCCGAACAGCATTCAGGGCATCCGCGATCTCTTCCCGGCCGGCCATTCCCGTCGACAGGATCATCGGCTTCCCCTTCCGGGCGACATACTCGATCAGTGGGAGATCGACGAGCTCGCAGGATGCAATCTTGAACGCGGGAACATCCACCTGCTCAAGGAAGTCAGCGGCAGAGGCGTCGAAAGGTGAACTGAAGCAGTGCATCCCGAGTTCTTCCGCCAGTGCCTTCAGCCGGGGTTGCCATTCCCAGGGTGTGTAGGCTTCCTGATACAGGTCATAGAGGGTTCGCCCCGACCAGAGGTTCCCGGAGCCGACCCGGAACAGGCCGCTGTCGCAATCGATCGTGATGGTGTCCGCCGTGTAGGTCTGGAGCTTTACGGCATCCGCCCCACTGTCTTTTGCTGCACGTACGATTTTCTCGGCCGTGTGATAATCTCCATTATGATTTCCGGACATCTCCGCGATGATGTAAACGGGATGCCCCGGTCCGATATTTCTTCCGGCGATATTCATTTCCGATGCCCCCTCAGACATCCGTCGGCTCAGTTGCAGAGGAGTAATCATTGGCTGTGACGGAGACCATGTCGTCCCATTTCGACCATCCCACATTGCTGTTTTCGATCAGATCCCTGGTTCCGGCGAGCCCCACGTTCATTAGGGCGTCCACGATAGACAGATAGGGGACAAATTGCCCGGGAGAGCCAACCTGGACATAGGGTCGGGGAATGAAATGCTGAAAGTAAACGGGGATGTCCGGTAGCGGGAATACGCCATCTTCTTTCATGTATTCGAAAGAGCCGCGGGCCGAATAATAGGAATCTCCGCCTGCCCACTTCAGTAGTTCGACGACCCGGAGGGAACGTTCTTCGGCTCCGGGGTGTCTGGAACTCGTTCGAAACTCCGGAGTGTAACCAAGGAGATCGCAGACCCAGTGAATGAAGGCCATGTTCTGATCCGCCAGGTTGTCCCAGGGCTGCAGAAGCCATTTCTCCAGGGAGCCTGCCAGATCGTTGTAATGGGGCGTCTTTCGATAGTTCTGCTCGACCCGCTTCCACATCTTCTTCCGCCATGGCCCCTTCTCGTCGATCTTTGCTTTATTCAGCGGTGCCTGAAACGATACGGACTTCACTACCGGAACCGAATACCAGTCGATCTGGCCCGGGTTGACAAACAGGCGGTTGCGCTGGTGATAGCTCTGGACGGAAAATTGAAAATCGTCCAGCAGGATGAAGCAATCCACCTGGCGGATCAGATCAAAGAAACCCTGCCACGGCATGAAGGATGGTTGCATCATGGAGACTTTCATGAATCGTTCCTCGCTTCCATTCGGATTACGGTACAGCCCCGGTCCATCCATTCCTCATCGTTTCCCAGCAATCTCGATTCGGTAAACCCCAGCCTCCGGTACATGCGAACGGCCTGTTCATTGAAATCGGCAACATGGACATAGACGGTCCGCAGCCCCAGATTCCGGAATCCTTCCTGCAGCAGGAGTTCCGTAGCCCTGGATCCGGCGCCTTTTCCCCGGTCTTTGTGATCGCCGATATAAACCCAGAGCTCTCCCGAATGATCGTCCATACGGATGTTCTTGATGCCGCCGTTGCCGATATGCCGGTCTTCCTCCACAATGGCATATACCCGCTGACCTTCGTCAGCCAGAACCCTGTGGAAATAATCCAGGTGCCCCTCCCAGGTCGGCGCCTGCCGCATGAGGAAGAGCCTCTGGAAATCCGGTTCCCTGACCCATTCAAACGTCCTGCCGACATGGGTCTCGGAAAAAAAGGCAAGACGGATCCGGTCCTTCATATGTCATAATCCGTACAATCCCTGCAGAAGGGGATTTCCGCCATCCTCCCCTGTCTGTTGAGGTCAAGAATCCGACGGCGCTGCTCCCCGTTCCAGATGTCATGGAGAGAGGATTCATGGATATTTCCGAGGTACAGCTCGCCGTTGTAGGCGGCGTCACACAGCGTGACGTGGCCGTTCGAACAGATGAAACAGTCGTTCCGCGACACCCTCAGACACGAAGTCAGGGGCTTTCTTTCCCGCTGGCGCAGTCCGTATCTGTTGTTCGGCAGGTTCACGTATTCAAGCATGTTGACGCTGACGATTTCACCCCTCTGGTAATGCCGGGCGATAAAGGCATCGACCTCATGGGCCGTCGTCTCCTGCTCGATCATCTGACAATGGAGATACGGCTTCCTGGGAAGCGCCTCGCTCCCTTTCAGGCGATAGAAGGTTTCGAGATTCCCCTGCACGATATGGAAATCACCCTGGGACGCGACGGTCTTATACGTCTCTTCCGTTACCGCATGGGCCGAGAAATTGATGTAGTCGATGTTTGAATCGAGAACACAGCGGATGTTTTCTTCGGTAAAATATTGTCCGTTCGTGCTCATCCAGATCACCCCAAGGTTCTTTTTGGTGCTGATGTGGCGGATATTGTCCCTGAACTCGGGGTGAAGAAGGGATTCGCCCAGATGATAGAGCCAGAGGCCTTCTATGCCATGGGCATCGATTTCGTCGATGACCCTGCAGCAGGCCTCGCCCGGCATGTCCATCCGGGGTCGTGTCAGGTTCTGTTGCGGACACATGCGGCAGAAGAAATTGCATCGGCTCGTCATTTCAAGAATGACGCGACGCGGAAAGGTGTTTCTATCCAAGTAGTTCGACTTCGGGGGCCGCCGGCGGATCGGAACGACCGCCAATCCCCGGGATGCGAGCTCTATCGCATACTCCCGGTTTTCTTCCTCACCATCGAGATTCAGATCCTGTGTGAAGAAAAGAGGGGGCATTTTCCTCAATTCCGCAAAGGGAAGCAACCTCGGCTGCTCCACAGTCAAATAGCGTGAAAGATGAATTAATTCCATTTGATACAATCCTCAACGTTTCATCGTCCGGCCGGACTTCATTCGGAACGCCCCGGTGTGGCGAAAACAACAATCTGCCGCCCGAGATCCAGATCGGCAAGGGCCTGATAGAACCGGGACAGTTTCTCCCCCCTGTCTCTCTTCCGAAGGACGTGCTCGAAGGACACCCTTTTCTGATGACAGGCTTTGCCCACGCCTTCGTCTCCGACATATACGTCCCCCATCAGGAGAAACATCTCCATCGGAAAGGAGGCCTCCCGATGGACGATCCGGTATCCACAAGCTTCCAGGAGGCGGCACAGGCTCGATCCCGAGAAGTAGTTGATGTGGTTCGGCGGGCACAGCCACCACTGTCCGAGCTGGAACTCCGCGTCGGCGGCCGTCTGAAAGTCGTTGAACTCGTTGGCTACATCGACGATGAGCAGGCCGTCCCCATGAAGAAGCCTGTTGCGCACGTTCAGGAGGGTCTCTGCGGGCTGCCTCAAGTGCTCGAGCACATTGATGATCGTCACAACATCAAAGCGCCGTTCCCCCACGCATTCAATATCCTCGATGTTTGCCTGAAAAACATCGAGGCCCCGGTCCCGCGCATAGGCCACGCCCTCCGGAGCCGGCTCCAGACCGCTGACGTTCATCCCCCGGGTACGGAAATACAGCAGGGCCTGCGCAAATCCGAAGCCGATGTCGAAGACCGAAAGACCGGCCAGCCGACCGAAGTGGCGTTCGCAGATCCTGCAGATCGCCTCCCAGCGGCTGTCGAAGAACGCCTTTTCTTCTTCCTGAACCGCCAGTTCCGAGTCGTTGAAATGGGGAAGAGCGGAATAAAATTCTTCCCTGTAGTAGCGGTCGACTTCCTCCTGGGTCGGAATGGGATCGACGCGCAGATATCCGTACACCGGGTCGTCAACAAGACGGAAGCGGTTGTCCATGGCTCCTCCTGGTCATCCAGTCACCCATCAGGATCTGTTTCAGATTCATCCCGGCAGTCCCCCTGCCGATCGGTCGGGGCAGCCGGCTCAAATCCGGAACCTGCCCCTGGTCGCCGGCAAGGGTGGCAAGCACATCACGGACCGGATCGGTATCCGTGAGAACGGGAATCCCGATGTGTCTGAATATTCGGAAATATTCGAGCTTGTCCCGGTTGAGGTTCGGTTGAAAAGAGACCACTCTCTTCCCCAGAAGGGCCGCTTCGAACAGAAGGCTGGAACACATGCCGAAAACGCCGTCAGCAGCGCAGACTGCGTCAAGGGGTTCCGTATCTGCGAGAATCAGCGGCTCCCGGAGTCCGGAAGCCGCCATGAGGTCACGTAAATCGGCCAGGGATTCCCGCGGGTGCGGCTTGACGGCCCAGCAGACCGGCCGGCGGATACCGTTGCTCCTGGATAGCGAGGCAATCGCCCCGAACAAATCGCCTTCGTCGTAGCCCAGATCGAGTCCAAGATTCCGGATGTTGCCGGATACGATCAGGATAAGCCGGCTCTCCGGAGGAACGTTGAGACACGTCCGCACGTTGTTCCGGGTGAACTCCCAGAGCGAACGGGAAATCCCGATCAGGTCCTCCCAGTAGGGATTCCCGGTGATGCGGATGGATTCGGCTGGAATGCCTTCCGCAATGCACCCCTCTCTCGCGTCGTCATCGGGAACGGCAACGATGTCCGGCAGGAACCGGAGATCCCGGGTCCCGGGCGCGGAAAACCGCTGCCCGAAATTGGACCACCAGTCCACCAGTCCTGCCGTGCGGATCCCACGCTTTCGTGCCTCCGCCGCCAGAAGCCGCTCCCCCTGCGAATCGAGGCTGGACCCCAGCAGAACAGCATCCGGCTCTATCTGATCGAGTACCTCACAGACCTGGTCGTTCGTCATATCCGCATCATAAGCACGATCCGGCCGGATTCCGGACCTCGAGAAAACCTCAGAGGCGTATTGCATCGTGACCGCCTGAACGAACATTCCCTCGCTTTTCCAGGGCCCGACAAGCCTGGACAGGGCGTTGGCGGCGCCTGCGTCGTGGCAGGCAATGAGAATGGAAGGGCAATCCATGATGCCGGTCACTTTTTGATGAATTTACCCGTCAATCGGCTGTCATGCACCCGATTGACCTTGACCAGTGATCCCACGATCCTTTGCTCGAGTCGCGGATTCAACCGGTAGAGCGCATGAGACGCCCAACCCAGTGCATACTTCCCGTGCCGCCGGATGCGGGAGAGGCTCTGCGCCTCGATCGCCTTGCGGCCGATGAGAAGCCCCATCCTGGCAACGGCGCGTTTGTACTCCGGTGTGAAGCGGAAAAAATAATCCTCCGCCACATACGTGTCGTCGTAGAGGTTGCGCTGAAAATAGGTGCTCACCTTGTAAGGATTCGCTACGTTCTGATAGATGACCATGCCTGCGTTCTGGAACTTCTCCTGCAGCCAGAAGTCCGTGAATCCCTCTTTCTCATGGTAGTCCTCGTAGATCGGCGTATCCGGGTACGGAATGACCGCGCCGTACAGCTGAAAGCAGTTCACATACTTTTCGACGGCCTTGATGAACCGGACGTCGTCTTCGACGTGGTCCGGTGTCTCCCAGGGAAAACCGGTCATAAGATTGACGTACATGGGAAGCCTCAGCTTTCCCGTCATGACGACCGTCTCCAGGGCCTGTCTGGCTGTATATCCCTTCCTGGTCTTTTTCAGAGTCTCGTCATTCGCGCTCTCGATACCATAGGTAACCTGGGTCAGACCGGCCTGCATCATTTTCTTGAGCAGTTTCTCATCGACACTCGTCGCCCTCGTACCCATCATCCACCGGAAGGGAAGCTTCGCCGCGATGAATTTGTCGCAGAATTCGTGGATGTGGTCCCGGTCGACGGTGAAGGTCTCATCAGACATCCAGAAGTCCGTGATGCCGTGTGCCTCGTTCCGCCGGACCATCTCTTCAAGAATACTGTCCGTGCTTCGCTTCGCATGCTTCATCCAGTCCCTGTGGGAACAGAAGCTGCACTGGAAAGGGCACCCCCTGCCGCAGCTGATGACATTGAGACCCTTGATTGAGCCGTCGGCAACCTGGAATTCATCCAGATCGATGGCGGAAAAGTCCATTTCCCCCAAATCATCGAGGTCCGTCAGCCTCGGCGGCTTCGCGTTGTGGACGACATGGCCCTCCGGGTCGATGTAGCTTGTTCCGCGAAGCCCCGCCCGCCCGGCCGGGTCCCGGCCGGCCCCGAACCATGCAGAGAAGTCGTCGATGGCAAGCTCCCCTTCCCCGCGGACGACAAGATCGGCCCCGTTGCGCAGGGCTTCCTCCGGGCAGATGGTAGGGTGATTGCCTCCGGCAATGACAAAGTAACCCGTTTCACTGAGCATCCGCTGCAGCCGGTAGACCTCCAAAACGTTGAACGTAGCATAGGAGAGCCCGACGACATCGGGAGCGAAGGGCCGGACGATCTCTTGCAGGAGCTGATCGACGGAGCGGAAGTTTCGAAACGTGTTGATGTGTATTTTCACATCGAATCCGTTTCTCTTGAAGCGCTTGCCCACGTATGTCAGTCCGCCCGGTATGGTGGCGATGGGATTGGGGAAAAGCAGCAACAGCCGGTTCTTCTTGTCCATCATAAATTCACCCTGGCCTGACGACATCATGAGGATTGAAGCATGGCCTCCAGGCAACGCTTCGTCCCCAGGCCGTCCACCAGCGACTTTCCTTTCCTGGCCATTTCCAGCACCCGTTCCGGATGTCCGGTAAGTTCTTCAATCGTATCGCGGATCTTTTCAGGCGTTACCCGCCCGCTTTCACCCAGGAGATGAATGCATCCTGCAGCCGCCAAGTCCCGGATGGCCTCGAATTGGTTGAATGCCGTGAAAATTACCAGGGCCGGCAAACCGACACAACACCTCTCCCATGTCGTGATCCCGCCGGCGCCGACGGCAAGATCGGCCAGGGCCATCAAACGAGCCATGTTCTCCACACCTTCATGGATACGCACGCACGGCATTCCCGAGGCGAGTGCTTCAATGGTTCTCCTGTTTGCGTTGTTGGGACCGATTACAACATCTGTTTCAATATTCAACCTGCCACCAGGCAGGGAAAGGCCTTGCAGAACGTTTCCCGTTTCGTTTGTCAGATCGCTTCCTCCGAAAAAAACAAAAATGCGGCGGATACAGCCATCTTTTTCGATTCCAGGCGACACCGCGTTTGCAAACTCGTCTCTGAGGAGCGCAAAACCTGGACCGGTCAGCAGGCGGCAATGTTCAGGGACCAGTCGCTCATAACGACCGGCGGTATTCATGTAGTAGTTCTGGTCGAGGAGGAGATCAGCGTCATGAGGGCGATCCGCCAGATCGTCGACGACCATGATCCTCTTCACGATCTTTCGCAGTGACGACTCCCAGCGCCGGTCAAGGGCGTAGTGATCGACGATGAGCCAGTCTGTTCCATTCCCGGGAGAAACAAGCGCGTCGATCGTCTGCCTTGAATCCGTCTCCCAGTCCGCCCCGAGCCAATCGGCATGAACTGTTCCGGCCGGAGGAACAGCCGAAGAAAGGCCGTCCGATATCCCGGTCAGCCGGTACACCCGGAAGCCCTTTTTCTCGATCCATGAACAGAGATTCCCCGGCATCTCCCGGCATACAAACGTGACGTCCGCTCCCCCTGCCTTGAGGGCGCCGGCAAGCGTCAGACAGCGCATGACGTGGCCGGTCCCGATCTCCATCGAGGCGTCGGTGCGAATCGCAACGTTCATTAGTTCAGCCGCTTGAAGCCGGCAACGGCCGGATTCCCTTTCAGATACTTCTCGGGCCTGCCTTCCCGGCAGACCTCGGCGATTCGCTCAAAGATCGAATCCGCCGCGGCAAGATAGCCCTCCACATGCTCTTCCGTATGGGCCAGCATGGAATAGAAGGACGTCGAGGCGAGGTATCCCTTTTCCAGCATCCATTGCACAAAAAGGGCTTTCAGCACGGCCTGCCCGGAATCGGCAAAGGAGAAATGACTCAACGGCGGGATGCCGCCTACGTCAATGGAGAGGCCGTGCCTGGCCGTAATCGCCTTCCACCCGGCCTGGATCTTCTCTCCGACGGCCATCAGGTGCGCTCCGGCATTCATGCGCCGGTGCTTTGCAATCATGGCGAGGGCGGCCGCCGGCCCGATCCGCTCCGTCCAGTACGTGCTGCTGATAAAGGTCTTCTGGGCCGCGTCCATGACCGTTTCCCGACCGATGATGGCGCCGATGGGATAGCCATTGCCCAACGCCTTGGAAAAAACGGCGATGTCGGGCCGGATGCCGAGTTCGAGATGAGCGCCCCCGGTGTTCATGCGAAAGCCCGCCGATATCTCGTCCATGATAAGAACGGCACCGTACGTGTCCGCGAGCATCCTGATCTTGTCGAAGTATCCCGGATCCGGCCGGTCATTGCGGATTGGCTCCATAATGATGGCCGCGACATCCTTTCCGTGCCCGCTCATGATCGCCGCGATTTCCTCCGGCTGATTGTAGCGGAAAGGAATGGCGGTCCCGGCCAGGACCTTCGGGACGCCCGCCGGATCGAGTCCGGGCAGCAGGTGTTCTCCGAGTGCATTTTCCGTCCCCACGTTGGCAGCCAGGTACCAGTCATGCCAGCCGTGGTATCCGCAGAAGGCGACCTTGTCGCGTCCCGTGGCGGCCCGGGCTATGCGTACGGCAACCGTCATGGACTCTCCGCCTGTCCTGGCAAAACGGACTTTCTGTGCCCACGGATGAAGTTCGCACAGGAGCTCGGCAAGAAAAACCTCTTCGGGGCAGTTGAGGGAGGAAGAGCTTCCCTGGCGGACGGCGGTCAGGACGGCGGCATCGACATCGGGATCGGCATAGCCGAGGACGTTTGCCCCGATCCCTCCAATGCTCATGTCGATGTACCGGTTCCCGTCCAGATCCCATACCTCGACACCGCTGGCCCTGCTGAAATAACCGGGCCAGACACCCATCGAGAACAGATCGGGCCGCTTGGAAAGAAGCTGGGTCATCCCCGGGATGCGCTTCTTCGCCCGCTCCTGCATGGCGAGCGATTTCGTCAATGTCTTACCCGTCCCATTCACCGGTCGGTCTTCCATGACGGATTTCCGAAAACCCTCGTTCCGGGAAATGTGACGGTTCATCGCGGACAGTTCGGGCCTCTCCTTTAGAAGCGTGAGGATGTCGTCCATGGAGAAAGACGGATTCCCGGGATACAGAGCCTCGTAGACTTTCCTCACGAAGGCGAGGTCGGGCTCCTCGTCCACCGTCCAGCGCAAGGCGGAGAGATCCCGGCTGTTTTTGAATTTCGCTACCCGGAACCGTTCCGGGTGGCTGCGGATGAACGGCGTCACGTGCTCCCGCTCCGACTTGAGGGTAGCCTCGGTCCATGCGGCTGTCAGGGCCTCCATCCGGAAGACCTCCGTATCGAGACCGTCGGGAAATGTCGGTTCGATGGCGTTGGATATGTAATCCGGATCCTGCTCCCTGAAGGCGGCGACGACCCGGTCCACAATTTCCGGATCGATGAGTGGACAGTCGGCTGTCAGCCTGACGCAGATATCCGCCTCGTAATGAAGTGCGGCCTTGTAAAAGCGATCAAGGACATCGTCCAGACTGCCGCGGAAGCAGGGGATCCGCTCCTGCCGGCAGAGGGCCTCGATTGCATCGTCTTCGCCGTCGGTCGATGTGGCGACGGCGACCAGATCGATACTCCGCGCCCGTGCCACGCGTCCGACCATATGCCAGAGCAGCGGCTTGCCCAGGATGTCCGCCAGGACTTTCCCCGGCAGGCGGCTTGAACTCATGCGGGCCTGAATAATGGCCACTGTTTTCATCCGCTGTCCCTCCATTGGGATGGGTTGACGACCCGTTCGTCCACTTCCGGGAAGAGGTTCTCAACCGCTTCGATCAGCGCCTCCGGTACATCGCTATGCCAGGAACGGATATTCTCCCGCACCTGCTCCGTTGTCTCCGCGCCGAAAAGAACCGGGGACTCCGGAAAGCGCTTCTTGATGTATCCGATGGCCGCTTCGCGTCTGGTCAAGTCGAACCCGGCGATCAGCCGGCCATATTCCTCAAGAATGGGAACGGAAAATGCAACTCTTGGCGGCACGTCCATAGGATCCAGCAGGAGGAGTCCCTGCAGGAAAATGCTGCGGATGTGAATTCCCTTGTTTTTCTCTTTCGCCCTTGCGTCGATGCCTGCCCTTGCGGCCCGCTGGTCAACGATGCTGGCCGGCAACTGGACGATGTCGATCACATCCTCGTCCAAAGCCGCCAGGCCCCTTTCGGGAGAATAGACCGAGACGCCGATGCGGCCCACTTTCCCCTCGGCGACGAAGTGAAAAAGGCTTTCCGCCAAACCGTCTTTCAACAGATCCAGATGCTCTTCGCGATGAAGGAGAAGGGCGTGAATTCGAGGGACTTGAAGGCAGCGCATGCTGTGATCGACTGCCTCGGCAAGAACATCGCGCCTTCGGTGGTCGATTCCGGGATGCAGTTTCGTAATCACACGAATCTCGTTCTCAAGACCGAGATCGTGGATGATCGACCCAAGGACGGTCTCGCTGTCTCCATACCCCTGGGCCGTGTCGAAGGTCCGGATCCCGCCTTCCCAGGCAGCGGCAATAATCGCCCTGGCATCGGCCGCTTCGGGCCGGCCGCTCCGGTTTGCCACCCCGTAGGGCATCCCCAGTTGCACCGTACCGAGGATCAGTCTTTCCAAAGAGTTCTTCATCGGTATTCGATTGCCAGGTTCACGTCACCTGCACGCGTTCCACACGACCATCTGGTGGACCGGTCATATCACGGCGCCTTGATGACATTCAGGACGTTGTCATCGTCCACCATCTTCCTGCCGTAGAGTATCATAGCCTACGGATGATCTCTTTCATATCTTCCACACTCAGGCGCCAGGGGTTCGTGTCGGAACTGTACTCGAAGTCCTCCGGCGGGGTCTTTGCTCCGTTGGATATATATCTTTTTTCCCAGAACCGGAAGTCAGGCTGGATAAGGTAATGCGAATCAAACTCCAGGGTTCGCCGCGCCTCATCTCTGGGTATCATGAGTTCATGGAGCTTTTCGCCCGGCCGGATGCCGATGACCCGGACGGGACAGTCCGGGGCGATGGTTTTTACAAGGTCCATAATGTTCATGCTTGGCAGCTTCGGTACGAACATCTCCCCCCCAACCATGCGATTCAGGCTTTCCAGAACGAAATCAACGCCCTGATCAAGCGTGATCCAGAAGCGCGTCATCCGAGGATCCGTCACGGGAATGGATCCTTCCTTGCGGCACTTGATGAAGAATGGGATCACGCTTCCTCTGCTGCCAATGACGTTGCCGTATCGGACAACACTGAAGCAGGAATCACCCATCCCAACGTAAGAGTTCCCCGCAATGAACAGTTTGTCCGAACAGAGCTTCGTCGCCCCATAGAGGTTGATCGGGTTCGCAGCTTTGTCCGTGCTGAGGGCGATGACCCGCTTCACTCCCTGGTCGATGGCCACGTTGATGATATTCTGGGCTCCGAGAATATTCGTCTTTACAGCCTCGAAGGGATTGTATTCCGCCGCAGGAACCTGTTTTAGAGCGGCGGCGTGGATCACGTAGTCCACGTTCCGGAAGGCCCGGTGCAGTCTCTCCTTGTCGCGTACGTCTCCGATGAAGAAGCTGACGGACGTATTGTTTGCGAATACGGGATTTTGCGACATTTCGAACTGCTTGAGTTCATCTCGGCTGAAAATGATGAGGCGTCGAGGTTTGTATCGTTGCAGAATAATTTCAGCACATTTTTTCCCAAAGGAACCCGTGCCCCCGGTGATGAGAATTGTTCTTCCGTTCAACATGTTGCACTCCTTAATGATGCATGGTCAGCATGACCGATGTTTCGCCCGGAGTTTCTGCACTGGAAAGTCACCCGTCATATACTGTCCCGCCTGCATCGTGTTTTCCTGAAAAGGACCACAGACCGTCAATGTTTCATCATGCAGGTGTCGAAGTATGGACATGGCTCACAACCCCAGATCTTTTGCTCCCCGGGTCTTGCCGGATGGACCTTCCGGCGGCGCATACATAGCCGTTCGCCGGACACGGACTCCATTGCAAACGGAGTTCAGGGTACCGATATGCAAGTTCCACACCATGCAAGCGAATCACTTTCACTGAACGTGATTCAACACATCGGTCTTCTTTCTGCATCGACCAGGAATCACAATCTTTCCTCCTCCCGGTGCAGTCCAAATTCCATGGATTGTGAAAGAGCATAAAATCATCCGTGTCTTCCGCATAATTACCCGGGGATCACGGACACAGGCCTCCCGCCGGGCATTTTCGATCGAGATTAAAGAGACCCGATATATTTGAAATTGCCCCATTCCTTGAATAAAAAGTCAAGGATTTTGTCAGGACTCTAAGGACGTCAGGGAAGTCCCCTCAAATGCCACGCCAGCAATTCCTGATACACGTCCGCCTTCCGGCGCAGTTCCGCGTGCTGCCCCAGTGTGAGGAGCATTCCCGCGGTGCTGAGGAAGGCGTTGACGGCGAGGCGAACGAAGAGCATGCAGCAGACCGTGAAATAATAAGGCCTTCCGAACCACTTCCGGAAGAAGGCGTAGCGGGAGCGGTAGAAGGCCATC
Organism: Syntrophaceae bacterium; assembly: GCA_013177825.1. Taxonomy (NCBI): domain Bacteria; kingdom Pseudomonadati; phylum Thermodesulfobacteriota; class Syntrophia; order Syntrophales; family Syntrophaceae; species Syntrophaceae bacterium. The sequence continues at coordinate 20,628 of JABLXX010000010.1, read as the reverse complement.
CGGGAGGCGATTCCGGTGCCCACGCTCTGGCCCTGGAGATGGTAAATCCGGGCCGCTGGCACGTGGAAGACCTTCCAGCCCTTCCGGGACATGGCATAGGCCCAGTCGGTCTCCTCGAAGTAGAAGAAATACCGCTCGTCCAGGAGGCCCGCATCATCCATGGCATCCCGGCGGACCAGCAGGCAGGCCCCCACGCCCGAGTCCACCTGCACCGGCTCCGCGTGCCGATACCGCTTGCTGGGAAACCGCCGGGGAAAAAGGATCTCCAGGAGGGGCATGTTGGCGGCAAGGGTAAGCAGGGAGGGAAAAGCGGCGATGGAATTCTGGAGGCTCCCGTCCCGGTTGAGGAGCTGGCCGCAGGCCATGGCGGCGTCGGAATGTCCTTCCATGAACCGGAACAGCGCTTCCACGGCCCCCTCCGTCAGGACTGCGTCGGTGTTGAGGAGAAGGGCGTACCGGCCATCCATGATCCGGAAGGCCTGGTTGTTGGCGGCGGCGAATCCTCGATTTTCGTGGTTTTCAACGATCCGGACAGCCGGAAAGGACTCGCGGAGCATGGCTGCGCTGCCGTCGGAAGAGCCGTTGTCCACGACGATGATCTCGAAGGCGAGGTCCCGCACCGTGCCGTAAACCGAGCGGAGGCAGTCGCGGAGGAGATCCCGGGTGTTCCAGTTGATGATGACGATGGAGAGGTCCACTACCGCTTCACCCGGTCCTGCTGGCGGGAAAGCTCGCTCAGCTTGGCGTACTTGAAGAACTTGTTGATTGAGTCGGTCATGGCCAGGGTCAGCCCCTGGACCCCGTCGAGCATCCCCAGCCGGAGGAAGTACCCCTGCAGAAAGGTGAAACCCGCCCGGGAAAAGGCGGCCCAGACGGTGGCCCGTTTGCCCTCCTCGTATGCCTCCAGGGCGCCCAGGGTGGAATAGCGATCGATTTTCTGGAGGACGGCGCTCAGGCGGCTCTCGGTGAAGTGGTCGATGGGGTCCTCCAGGGCAGCCACGAGCCCTTTCACCTCCAGTCCCTCGTGGACCCGGGCGGGGCTCATGCGCCCCTTCTCCCGCCGGAAGAGCCTGAGGATGCGGTCGGGCCACCAGCCGTTGTGGCGGATCCAGCGGCCCTGGAAGTAGTTGCGCCGCGGGAACGTGTATCCAACCGGATGCCCCTCTTTCTCCGGCCTGGTAACGACTTCCCGGATGGAGGACGCCGTCTCGGGAGGGATTCGCTCGTCCGCATCCAGGACCAGGATCCAGGGCTCGGTGCACCGGTCGATGGCATACTGTTTCTGGACGCCGAACCCCTCCCAGCTGCGCGTGAAGACCTGGCAGCCCGCCTCCTCGGCGACACGGATCGTGTCGTCGGTGCTTCCCGAGTCGACGACGACGATCTGGGAGGCGAAGCGCACGCTCTTCAGGCATCCCGGGAGGTTCTCGCCCTCGTTCTTCGTGATGATGGCAACGGAAAGGGGAACCTTGATGATCATAACCGGTCCAGAATCGTGAGCCCGTTGCAGGATGCCCGGTGGCGGACGAGCCAGCCGGCCCCGCCGGGCTCACTCTGCCCGCTGGGAATGATCCGGGTGAAGTCCGTTTCTTCCGGAAAAGACTGTCCCACATATTCCTCGACGGCCCGGATGACCCCCCGGGCGTTGTCCCAGCCGGCGCCGATGCTCCCGTCCCGCCGGACAAAGCTCTCTTTCATGTTCGTGTCGTGGAAAACGACGCGCGACGCTGCGCCCAGATGGGGAAACCAGGCACGGATTTCCTGGACGGTGTGTTCGTAGAGATGGCTCGTGTCGATGAAGAGGAGATCGATCTCCGGTGAAAGGCCCCGGCCTGCGCACCAGGAGGGGAAGTCGTCGCCGAAGGCCACGTCGTCGCCGTGGAGGAAGTGCCGCTTCCCGTAGGTCGAGACGTTCGCGCGGTCCTCGATGTCGACGCTCACGAGGACGGCATCCCAGAGCTTCGCGGCCCGCTCGAAGACGAAGCTCGACTCGCCGTCCCCCACGCCCAACTCCACGATCAGACGCAGCTCCTTGTCCAGGCAGAGGAGAAAGAGCTCCTCCAGATGGTCGCAGATGTCCGTCGGCCGGGCGGCACGCTGCCGGACTTCATCGAGGGTCTTATGGAGCGCCCCCGACGGGGTCTTCCGCAGGGCCCATGTTTTCTCAAATTTTCCCACCCGAATCGCTCCTTCCCGCACCTGTCGCCTTGAAGACAGGGACCGGGCTCAACCACTCGACCGGCCACGGCGATTCCTTGAACCGCCTGTCCCAGCCGGTGCATGGTTCCGATCCCCCGGATCAGCGCTCTTCGCCCCGCGGATCCGCCAGGTACCGATTGTGGCCGTACCGCCGGGCCACTTCCGGAAAATCCCGGATCGTCCGGTCGCCCAGGGACCGGTAAATGTCCAGTTGCCGGTTCAGATCCGGCCACTTCTCGTCCCAGAGGGCCTTCATCACGGCCGTTCCGTCCTCGCCGTAACAGGCAAAGACGAGCTGCCGCGAATCGTTCTTTTCCGTCACTTTGTGATGGTGCCAGACGAAGGAGTCGTAGCTGACGGCCGTACATCCTCCCGCCAGGAAACACCGGAGGGAGAAGTCATTGTTCTCGTAACAGGCCTTCCAGCGCTCGTCGAAGAACCCGACCTCGTCGAAGACGGAGCGGCGCCAGAACATGACGTTCAGCTCCACGCCGATGCAGCGCAGATAACCCCTCCGCTTGCGCCCGGCAAGGCGCCCCAGGAGGGACAACTCCTTTTCCCGGAGGGGCGCCAGGTCGAGGCCGTCGGAACCGAAGGGCTCCGCCGGGGTCCAGGTGTGGCGCAGGACGTCGCTCTTGTCGGTGAAGGGCAGCGCCTGGAAGACCTCGGGGATCTGCACCTTTTCGAAGAGGTCCTCGTCCATCCCCGTGGTGACCATCACATCCGAGGTGACCAGCGCCACCACCGGCGATTTCGCCATGCGAACGAGCCGGTTGATGGCACCGCTGATTCCGATGTTCTCCTCCAGGAGAAGAAGGGAGAACCCGAAACGGGCGGCCTGCTCCCGCAGCCAGTCCCGATGCCCCTCCGTCGTCCCCTGATCCAGCAGGTGCACCTCCGCCCTCAGCCGGGGGCTCTTCCGTTCATGGAAGGAGCGGATGGTCTCGCCCAGGATCTCCTGGGCCGTCTCCTCCCCCCGGGGATTGTAGTTCAGGATCAGGTACGTAACGTCGGGAATCATGCCGGGAAACCCCCTCCTTCGACGCGGGGGTTGCATGCATATCACAAATAAGGCCTGAATTAAATAGTGAATTTTCACCGTCACTGTGGTAGACGGCCGGAAAACCAACCTTCCGCAAAGGAACCCATGCCCAAACGACTCAAATCGTTTCTTTACCGGCGCTGGCCGGAACTGGCCGCCGCCAGCGAAGCCTACTCCGCCGTCCGGTCCATCCGGAAGGCCGGCGTCCGCGAAACGCCCTGGGGTTTCCGTTTTATCGGACCGGTCGAAATGCAGGAGGGCCGCTTCGAGAAGGAAGAGGCCCAGGTCATACGGGATTGCATCTCCCGGGCGGATGTCTTCATCGACGTCGGGGCCAACGTGGGATACTATACCTGTCTCGCCCGCTCCCTGGGCCGGATTGTGATCGCCGTGGAGCCGCTGTCCCAGAACCTCCAATTCCTCTATTCAAACCTGGAGGCAAACGGCTGGCGAGACGTGGAGGTGCACCCCCTGGGCCTCTCGGCTGCACCGGGCCTGGCCGTTCTTCACGGAACCGGCACGGCGGCCTCCCTCGTGGAGGGGTGGGCCGGCCCGTCCACGAAGCACCGGCCGATCCCGCTCACCACCCTGGACGCTTTGCTGGCGGGGCGCTTCCGTGCCCGCAAGCTCTTCATAAAAGTCGACGTCGAGGGCGTGGAGTTCGACCTCCTCCAGGGGGCCGGGGAAACCCTTCGCCGGGATCTGCCTCCCGTCTGGATCGTCGAGACGGGGATCGGCGGCTGGTGCCCGGAGAGCCACGACAGCCGCTTCCGGGAGATCTTCGAGCTTTTCTGGTCTCTCGGCTACCGCTCCAGGACCGTGGGTCGGGAGACCGTCCCGGTGACGGAGAAGGAGGTCGCCGCCTGGCTCAAGGAGCAGTCCACGGACGGGTTCAGCAATTTCCTGTTCGAGAAAGCGGGCTGACAGCGGCGACAGCACCTCCTGATGAGCCCCCGTGACGACCCCCGCGCCCCGGACAGGCCGATCTTCGCGGGGGCGCGGCCGGGGTTTTCCAGAGGAGCAATGGGGAGGCTTTTCCACCCGGATGCAATCCGCTCCGGCAAAGCTTCCTGCGGAAAAGCCTCCGCGACGGCGGAAATCCCCGTGACAGCCCCCGCGCCCCAATGCAACCATCCGGCGCGTGATGCGACAAGGGCAATTCACATGTGAAAATCGGTTAAGCTTTAGAAGCCGACGCCCCCTGGATTGTCATGCTCTTCAACTCCTACGAATACATCTTCATCTTCCTGCCGGCCGCCCTGGTCCTTTTTTTTCTCTTGAGCCGCCGGGGTTGGACGAAGGCGGCCAAGGTCTCCCTCGTCTTCTCGTCCCTCTTCTTCTACGGCTGGTGGGACCCGCGGTACCTGCCGCTCATCCTGGGGAGCATCCTGTTCAACTACGCCGTCGGCCGGACCCTGTCCCACTTCGGGGAGAAGCCGGAATCATGGCGGAAACGGCTCCTGGCAGCGGGAATCGCCGGGGACGTCCTGCTCCTGGGATGGTTCAAGTACGCCGACTTTTTCATCGCCAACATCAACAGCTCGTCAGGCCTTCACCTGCCCCTGCTGCACATCGTCCTCCCCCTGGGCATCAGCTTCTTCACCTTCACCCAGATCGCCTACCTGGTGGACGCCTTCCGGGGCCGGGCAAAGGAGTACAGCTTCACCAACTACGCCCTGTTCGTCTCCTTCTTCCCCCACCTCCTGGCGGGCCCGATCCTCCACCACCGGGAGATGATGCCCCAGTTCGACGACGAGGGAAACAAGCGGATCGATTACGGAAACCTCTCGGTCGGGGTTTACCTCTTCTTCATCGGTCTGGTGAAGAAGGTCGTCATCGCCGACTCCTTCGCCCCCTGGGCGAACAGCGGCTTCGATACGGCGGAGAACCTGGCCTTCATGGAGGCCTGGATCACCAGCCTCTCCTACACGCTCCAGCTCTACTTCGACTTTTCGGGCTACACCGACATGGCCCTCGGAACCGCCCGGATGTTCAACATCCGGCTCCCGGTAAACTTCAACAGCCCCTACCGCTCGCTGGACATCCAGGAATTCTGGCGCCGCTGGCACATGACGCTGAGCCGCTTCATGCGGGACTACCTCTACATCCCCTTCGGCGGGAACCGCGGAACGGAGGCCCGGGTGACGGCAAACCTCCTCCTCACCTTCCTCATCGGCGGGCTCTGGCACGGGGCGGGCTGGACCTTCGTCTTCTGGGGCTTCCTCCACGGCGCCGCCATGGGCGTCCACCGCCTCTGGAAACGGACGGGCCGGACGCTGCCGAACTGGGCGGCGTGGCTGGTCACCTTTCATTTCGTGAACGTCGCCTGGATCTTCTTCCGGGCCAAATCGTGGGACCGGGCGTGGCTGGTCCTCAAGGGGATGCTCGGCCTGAACGGCATCGTCGTCTCGGAGCACCTTCGAGGACCCCTGGGGTTCCTGGCGGAACACGGCGTCCGTTTCGGCAAGTGGATCACCCTCCCGGGGGGCACCCGGGCCGTCTGGATGATCCTCGGGTTCGGCCTGCTCTGCCTGCTCCTGAAGAACTCAAACGAGATGGCCGAGCGGTTCCGGCCCGGCCGGGCGACTCTCTGGTTCCTCATCGCCCTGTCCCTGGCCGGCCTGTTCCAACTGGCAAAGGTATCGGAATTCCTTTACTTTAATTTCTGACATGACAAGCAAGCGCTTCTTCCTCTATTTTCTCACCTTCTTCCTGGCCGTCGCGGCCTTCAACGTGATCGTCTGGAACCTCGCCACGCGGGACCTCCTGACCTGCCGGAACGGCTACTGCCCCGGGGATCTCGCCCGGATCGGATACATCACGGAGGTCCTCGTCCCGAAGCGCTTCCATGTCGATCTGCCGCGCCGGCACTTCGACTACCGCCTCTGGAAGGGCGAACGGGTGGACGTCCTGACGGTGGGCGACTCCTTCTCCTTCGGCGGCGGCCGTGGCCGGAACGCCTTCTACCAGGACTACATCGCCTCCCTCCAGGGCCGGAACGTCCTGAACATCCCCATCTACCGGGAAGACCCGGCCCAGACGGTGATCTATCTCCTCAACAACGGCTGGCTCGACCGGGTCAAGCCCCGTTTCGTCCTCATCGAAACGGTGGAACGGGCCTGCATTGGGAGCTTCGCCCGGGAGATGGATTTCAAGGCCGTGGAGCCCATGGAGAGGATCGACCGGGACTATCGCCGGCGGGTCTATGACTACGAAACGACCCTTCCCGCCGTCGGCTTCGTCAACGACGGCAACTTCAAATACGTCCTCTACGGCCTGCTCTACCCTGTTTCGGATCACGCCTTTTTCTCCAAGGTCTACAAGGTAAAGACCGACCGGCCCCTTTTCTCGGCCGGCGACGGCCGGACTCTCCTCTTCGGCGCCTTCGACCTCCTGGACCTGCCGAAATCCAACGAGGCCACCGTCGGGAAGCTGAACGAAAACATGAACCGCCTGGCAGGGATGCTGAAAGAGCGAAACATCCGCTTGATGTTCATGCCCGCGCCGGATAAATACAACCTCTACCGGGAATACCTGGCAGAGAAGAAATACCCTGAGAGCCGGTTCTTCGAGCTGCTCCGGGAGCTGCCGAAGGACTACGGTTTCATCGACACAAAGCGGATTCTCGGGGACGAGCTGAAAAAGGGGACCGTTGACCTCTACCACCCCGACGATTCCCACTGGACCTGGAGGGCCTCGGAGCGGATCTTTCGAGAAGTTCGGTTCGACGACCGCTGACGGGTGGAAAGACGCGGACCGCCTGCCTGGGGACGCCCGCGAAAGGGAAATCATATGAAGGAACGGCGGAAGAGGATCGGCGTGGTCATTCCCAAGTACGGGACGGTGGGCGGCGCCGAGGGCTTTGTGGCGGAGCTCACGGAGCGGCTCGCCCTGAACCCCGAGTGGGAGATGCACGTCTTCGCCAACCGGTGGGTGCGGCGCTCCGACAATGTGACGTTCCACCGCGTCTCCGTCATTCCCTTCCCCCGGTTCTTCGTCACCCCCAGCTTTGCCCTCTACGCTGCGAAGGAGATGGAATCCCTGGGGATCGACCTCATTCACACCCACGACAGGATTTTTGCGGCGGACCTCTTCACGATGCACGGAACACCCCACAGCTACTGGGTTTACGGAGTCCGGGAGAAGCCGTTCATGAGCCTTTTCGACCGGGCCACCGCTTGGGTGGAGCGGAAGCTCGTCACCGGGAACCGCTGTTCCGGGTTCTTCGCCGTCTCGGAGCTGACCCGGAAACTCTACATCGACGAATACGGGCTGGAACCCTCAAGGGTCGAAGTGCACCATCCCGGGGTGGACCTGGGAATGTACGAGGGACTGGACCGTGAGGAGTGCCGCCGGGACGTGCGGCAGCACCTGCAGATCGGCCTTAAAGAACCGGTCATTCTCTTCGTCTCCATGAACTTCGAGGTCAAGGGCCTCGACCGGATCATGGCCGGACTCTCGGAGATCAAGCTCCGGCGGCCCACGGAGCCCTTCCGGCTCTTGGTGGTGGGGCGGGGGAACGAAAAGAAGTACCGCGGAATCGCCCAGAGGCTGGACATTGACGACCGGGTCCTCTTCACCGGGCCGATACCGAGGGAGGAACTGGCGAAGGTCTACCTGGCCTCGGATGTCTATGCCATGCTCTCCACGTTCGACACCTTCGGCATGGTGGTCCTGGAGGCCATGGCGGCGGGTCTCCCCGTGGCCGTCAGCGGCACCGTCGGCGCCCGGGACATCGTGATCCCGGGGGAGAACGGCTACGTCATCGAGGATCCCCAGCGGCCCGCCGAGGTGGCGGCGATCCTGAGCACCCTTCTCAACCCCCGGGAGCGGGAGCGCATGGGCGAGGCGGCCCGACGCACGGCCCTGGAGCACACCTGGGAAAAGGCGGCGGCGCGGGTGGCGGAGCACTACCGCCGGCTGCTGAATACCCGGAACGTCTGAAGACCGCCGGAGTAGGGCCGGCCGAATCGCATGCTCAGTTTTCCGTAACCAGGTGCTCCCGGAGTCTCCGGAGGGCCTCCTCCGAGACCGGTTTCGATTTCTTCGTCTGGAAGTCGAAGTGGACAAAGGTCACGGCCGCACGCACGCAGAGCTTGCCCTTCTGGTAAATCTCCTGGTGCAGAACGACGCTGGTGTTGCCGAGCTTCTTCACGGCCGTCGTAAGTTCCACGTCCGTGCCGAAGAAAATTTCCCCCAGGAAATCGATATTCAGGTTCACCATGGCCACGGCCGGATCCCCCGTGGGGTCGTCGCTGAAGAGCCGCAAAATCTCGATGAACCCCTCTTCCAGCCAGACCGGGATCGCGTTGTGGCCGATGTGCCGCGCCGCGTTCGTCTCGGATATTCTCGGTGAGATCGTTTTTCTGAACATACCCCTTCCTTTCCCGTGCAGGTCCATCTTTCAAGGGCTTCTCTGCTATCCCTTTTCAGGCGGAGAGTCAACAACGGGATCAGCCGGCGCATGCTCCCGCTCAATCCCCCTTGACGGTATCCGCCCGGTCCGTTAAGGATGCATGCAATGGAACTCTCCGTCATCATCGTCACTTACAATACGCTGCAATTCCTCGGCCCCTGCCTTTCCTCCGTCCTGGCGGCGGATCCGGCGGACAAGGAGGTCTTCGTCGTCGACAACGCCTCGCGGGACGGCAGTGCGGACATGGTGGAGCGGGACTTCCCGCAAGTCCGTCTCATCCGGAATGCGGAGAACCGGGGATTCGCCGCGGCGAACAACCAGGCCCTGCCGCTGTGCCGGGGGCGCTGCCTGCTCTACCTCAATCCCGACACCGAGGTCCGGCCCGGCGCCCTGATCGCCGGGATCGCCTACCTTGACACCCACCCGGCTGTGGGCCTGGCGGGAGCCCGGATGATCAATCCCGACGGAACGCCCCAGGAGTCGGTTTCCCTTCGCTATCCCGGCGAGCGGCATACCCGTGGGGAACTGGCGAACCTGCCCGGCCGGATTGCCGCCGTCCTGGGAGCGGCCATGTTCGCCCCGGCGGACCTGATCCGGAGTCTCGGGGGATTCGACGAAGGCTTTTTCCTCTATGGGGAGGACCAGGATCTCTGCCTGCGGATCCGGCGGGCGGGGCGGGAGATCGGCTTCATCGACGACGCGGTGATCTTTCACGCCGGCGGCGGGAGCGAGCAGGACTCGCCCTCGGCGGACGTCGTCCGGCGGAAAGTCCGGGCCGAGTACCTCTTCTACCGGAAGCATTACCGGCCCGAATCGGTCGCGCGGATCCGACGCCTCCAGGATCTCCAGGCCCGCTGGCGCCTCTGGACGCTGGGGCTCTCAACCCTTTTGTCACCAGGGAAGGAAGAAACGAAGCGGAAGAGAGACCGCTACCGGACCGTCCTCGAGGAGATCCGAAACCATGGCTGAACGCTCCGGAAGCCCCGGGAAGCGGAAAGGCGGGGACCGTTCCATCGCCGCCGGCCTCCGGTCCCTGTTCGCCATGCCGCCCTACCCGGAGGGAAACCGCGACCGCCTCATAGACGCCATGAAGGGCGCCGGGATTCTGCTTGTTGTCTTCGGGCACGCCGTCCTGGCCCACGACCCGCGGTTCCGCGACAACCCCCTGTTCATCTTCGTCTTTTCCTTCACGATGCCGCTGTTCTTCTTCCTCAGCGGCTGGGTCCTGCCCCGGTCCCTCGACCGGCCGGCGTCAGCCTACCTGGGGCGGCAGTTCCGCCGCCTGGTCGTTCCCTTTCTCGCCTGGCATGCCGTCTACTACGCCGTTCGGGGAAGCTATGCATCGGAGAGCCTCGCCGGATCGTACATCGAGCTTCTCCACGCCCCGGCCGTCGGCCTGTGGTTCCTCTGGGTTCTCTTCCTGGCCAGCGGCATCCTCTTCCTGACGATCCGGGGAATGCGGAGGGCTAGCTTGGAAAAATGGGAGGACGCGGCGGTGATCCTGGCGGTCTTTGCCGTCCGCCTGATCCGGACGGACTGGCTGGCCGTCCCGGAGGTCCAGCACCACCTGATCTTCTACGCCGCCGGTTTTCTGGTCTCGAAATACCGGTCCGCCCTGTCCCCCTCGTGGAATCGGTTGCCGATTGCGGCGGCTGTCCTGTTTCCGCTCCTGGCGCCCTTCTGGCGCCAGAACGAGCTGCCCCGGTTCTATCCGTGGCTCGTGGATTTTCTCGGAGCCGCGGGTCCGGCCCGGCTCGTCGCTTCAGTCTACAAGGACCTCGTCGCCTTCTCCGGAATCGGTATGGCGGCCTTCGTTCTGCAGTCGGCGGAAAGAAGCCGGATCCATACGACGCTTTGCCGGCTGGGAACGTTGACGCTGGATATCTACGTGAGCCACGCCCTGTTTTTGACGGGCGTCGGGCGGGGATGGACGCTATACCTGACTTCAGCGGGGGCGGGCTTTTTCCTGTCCCTGGCCCTGTCCCTCCTTCTATTGCGGCGATACAAGCCCTTGAGGATTGTTTTTCTGGGGCTGGACCGCTGAGGCTCGCGCCTCCGGGTGCGACGCCAGGAACCGGGCCGTTTCGTCCCGCTCCCGGGCCAGGACGTCCTCCACGTTTTCTTCCGTGACGTATCGTCCGAAGTCCCCGGCAGATCCCGCCGCACCGGATCCGAAGATACGCTCCACAATCCGGTCCCCGATCCCGTAGCGGTAGTGGGACGTCTCGTAGTAGTTCAGGTTGTCCGTCGTGACCGCGTTGAGTCCGCTGAAGTCGTAGAAAGGGGAGACCTTCACCAGTTCCCGCTTGAAGGTCTGGAGGTCGTCGGCGTTCTTCAGGTAGACCCGCCAATGGATGGGATTGATGAACAGGATCAGGCGGAAACCGTATTTCCTGGACAAGTCGGACATCTCCCGGAGGACGGCGATTGTTTCGGGGATGTAAAGGCCGGGGTAGGAAGGCGACTCCTCCCGGAACACGGGGGACCGCCGGTAGGCCTCGGGGTCCTTCCCGACCTGCTCCTCGAAGGATCCCCAGATGCGCATCATGCCCCGGTTGTCCATCTCGAAGGGATGGATCCTCGTCTTCCCCCTGAGCTTCCGTCCCGCGCCGGTCACCTCGAACCCCTCGGGCACCCGGAGAAAATACCGGCCAAAGAGGCGGAGCCAGGACTCCCCCGTGACAAGCGGGTGGGGAATCCGAAGAAGCTCCTTCCGGTGATCCTCCGGGCGAATCCGGAAAGAAAACTCGTCCAGGGCCACCGCGACGTTCCGGACGCGGACCCCCCTGGCGAGCAGAACCTTCAGGATCTCCAGGTGCTCGGCCGGAAGGCCCGCGGCGTAGTTCATGTTGTAATAGCGCCCCCCGGGAATCGAGGCCACGTCGATCGCCCCCGCCCGGGAGGAGCCGAAGAGAAGTGAATCAAATCGCCCCGGGTGGGCCAGGATGTAAGCGGGCTTGTAGAGATGCTGGTTCAGCTCCATCCCCGTCCGGACCACCGCCGGGTCCTCTCCCCGCAGGATCAGGCCGCAGTACGTCCAGCGGATTCCGTAGGTGTCGGTGTAGAGGTTGAAGGCCGCGAAGAGCCCGACGACCAGAACCGTAAGCCCCACTGAAAGGAAAATCCAGCGTCGCCAGGGCATGTTGTTTTTTTCGGGGATTTCCATGGAATGAAGGCGGTCCTCCGGTCTCGTTTACGGGTTTTTTAGCATGTCCGTACGGGTGTTCCGGTGGATCCCCGGCGCACAGGGAATCTCTTTTCACATCGAGACCGCGTGCCCGCTGTTTGTGTCTTCCCCTCCGCACAGTCGGCGGGAGAATAACGATCTTTCCGGGGATCTTCAAGAAATAAAAGATCCGGAGGTTCGGGACGCCCGGTGCGGCATCGTTCAATTGCGCTTTTCTTTGGCCAGAAGGTCAAGGGAGACATTCAGGTTCTTCCTGGCCAGTTCGTAGCCCGGATATTCGTTCAAGGCTGTCCGGAATGCCCGGATCGCCTCTTCGTATTTCCCGACCTGCGCCAGGAGAACTCCAAGATTGTTATGGGTATCGGGAAAATGGGGCGTCATTTTCGATGCCAGGTCGAAATGCCGGATGGCCCTATCGATATCTCCCTGCCGGGCATAGGCAAAGGCCAGATTGCTGTGGGCTACGGAGTTTTCACGGGTAACCTCGACGGCGTGCCGGAAGAGCGTGTGGCTGTTTTCCCACACCTGGACCTGCCGCCAGGAAAGGACCGCCAGGACAGAGAGCACGACGGAGCCGGCCGTTGCCATGGCAATGCCCCGATGGCGCCACGTTTTGAGGAGATCCGGGATCCCCCAGGCGATCATGATGAAGATACCGACCAGCGGAATATACGTATAACGGTCCGCCATGGCCTGGACACCGACCTGCACGAGGCCGATCACGGGAACCAGGGTGCCCAGATACCAGGACCAGCCGACAAACAGATACGGGTAGCGGGAGGCAAGAAACAGAACGGCGGCCGTGATCAGGACCAGAACGGCGATGCTCGGCAGCAGCTGTTCGAGGGACGGCATTCCCGGATGCGGATAGAAAACGGCCAGATCGACCGGCCGGAACGTCATCGCCAGGTACTTGGCATAGGAAATCAGGGCGTTGGAAATTCGCGCCGGCAGGGAGATCAAATCCACGGAGACGACGGCTTCGCTGCTTTTCTGGACACAGAAAGTCACGATGCAGGAGGCAGCGGACAGGACGAAGAGCGGAATCTTTTCATAGACGAGATGAAGATTTTTCTTCGTCAGGCTCATGTCAAAACGCTTCAGGGGCCAGTAATCCAGGAGCAGCAAGACGAATGGCAGCGTGACCAGCATGGGCTTCGTCATCAGCCCGGCCGCATAAATCAGAATCAACGCTGAATAGTTCGCGATGGAGGGCTTCTCCGTGTATCGGCTGTAGGCATAGATCGTCAGGAAACAGAAAAGGGCGCTCAGGACGTCCTTACGCTCCGATATCCAGGCGACCGACTCCACATGCAGGGGATGAAGGGAGAAAAGCAGCGTAACGAAGAAACTCTGCCAGAACGCCTTCGTGATGCGGTTCAGGGCAGCCAGAAGCAGGAGGCTGCCGAGCAGGTGCAGAAGAACGTTGTTCCAGTGGTATGCCGCGGCATTCAATCGAAAGAATTGGTAGTCCAACATGAAGGAAAGTGTTGTCAAAGGATGCCAGTTCGCAACCTGAACCGTCGAGAAAGCCTTTAGCATCCTGTCCCAGCTCAGGCCTCCGGTGACGATGTCGCTCTGCACGACGTACTGGGGATCGTCCATTTGGATGAAATCGAAATGCTGCACGTTGAAGTATACGGCGAGCACCAGGACGGACAGCAGAAGGGCCGCGAGAAACATTCGATAACGATCTGGAATCATTCACCCAATCCTTTCCGTGACAGAAACGAAAGGATCGGCCCGCGATCCGCCCCTCAACCGATTGGATGAGCCTGCCCGCCGCCGGTTTCAGGCAATAGAATCCCCTTGCGGATCCTCCGTATGGGAAGAAGATCCGCCGGGAGCATGCCCTACTTGGAAGCGGCTATTCGTCCGGTTGAGGCAACAGGGCGTAATTCAGGACCGCAAAGGATGGATGATGGCTGTATGTAGATATGTTGGACATAGTTGGGGACAAATGGATATTTAAGGAATTCTGGTCGTAAGTCTCAGTCCCACCGTTCCCGAAGGATTGGGACTGCCGTCCTACCGACGTTTTCTCAAGTAGAGATACCAACCAATGAACATTCCATTCAAGAAGGGCGAAATGTCAAGAAGGGTGATTATGACCTCTGAATCACCACCGGTCATAAAACCAAAGAGCGTAATAAGTGAGGCCGGAAACGATACCAAGCAGAAGAGAATAGTCAGAAACCAGCCTGGATAAACAAAAGGACCGTGCCCCCCTCCACCATACATCACTATAAATCCAAGAGTCAGCAACAGTAAGAGGTAGCAGCCGGCCACATAATAGATGACAATTTTTTGGAATAACATTCCGTTTTTCATAGACTAAATGCTAGTAACCATCCTGCTCTTCTTTCACCAGGAGTATTTTATCCTTCAAAAAAAAGTTTTTCAGCCATTATTCTGCATATTAGAGCAGCTGCAAGGTGCACAAGCCCTATCATTATTGCGGCGTCTTTCACGGGGAAGCCACGTCTTTCAACAACAGTCAGAATCAGGCCATAAACAACTGGCATGACAAAAAGAGACAACATCAAAATATCGAAGCACTTATTATCCTCTGTAGAAAAGATGATGGGAACCAATATGGAAAACGGGAATATTAATGTAAAAAAAAAGATAGGTTCCATGGCCACCTCCTGCTGTCGCAAGTGCTATAAAGATCAGTACCGGTGTCCATATGAACGATCGATAAAGGTACGGATAGCGTATCTTAAACCTTGTTATGGTTTTCATGTCTTCTCATTTTTCAAACAATCGAATGGCTTTTTATAACCGGATGCACACAATCTTTTGCCATTTCATTTTAAAAATCTCTGAAAATATATAAACATAACCAAAAAGAGAAAAAATGAACTGCAAAAAGCATGATGGACATAAATTTGAACTGATTTACACTTTTAACATATGTAAGCAAGAGTCCGTAAAATACATACTGAAATATTCCAGCAACAATGATTGTTGGCTGCATCTCTCCAAAGTGAAGAGCCGATAGCATCGTGTACGGGTAAACCAGTTTGAAAAAGAAGTATGTTCCATGACCTGCCCCAGCAGTCAGAAATACCAACAGGAACAGAGTCGGCATCCAAACAATAGACTTATAAATACAGGGATACTGAATTTTGAATAGTTTTGATTTATTTATGTAATCCATTTCAGCGATAACCTTGTATTGGTGAACAATCATTTTCTACAGCCACATTTCTTATTCCACTCGTCGACAAACATCTTTGTCATTTTATTTGACCATTCCCAAGCAGCAGGGTCATTATCCGGATTTGATATAGCGAATAAATGCCCCCAAATTTTTCCATACCCTTTCTTTGCATGAAACGGATAGTCTTGAAGCCGATGTCCCGCCCTTTCAAATTTATTTTTGTGACAAATGTTTATGGCGCTTCGAATGTCCATGATGCTGTCATAAGCGTCCATGAAATGCCTCTGCGTTAATACTTATGGAAAATCTGGAATTCTTAGTCATGTATTTAATTTTTTATTATACCATTCTTTCTCATCCTCATTTTATTTCCGCAATAAACTCCAAATGATGACACTATTACATAGATTAATGAACATATAAGCCATCCCATGATATCATCCATTCGATGTGCCAATTTACCAAAACCATAGTTATAGATAGGCGTTATTAAATCAATTAACATAATAAGTGAAACTAGTATGCCTGGATTATAAACATATTTCCCCCAATATGTTTCATCGTACACCATGTTTAAGTTATAACCAGTGACAACACTTCCGGCCAGAATACATATTGGCCTAACTATATATAGTGAAAGAATGATAAGACTGCTTCCTGGAACATCCACATTGGAAAGCAATCCGCCGAAAATATTCATAAATAGATACTTGTAAAGTATCTCTGCAATTGCAAAGCCAATGAACAAGAATATCACTTTTCGCAATAACCGCATTTTGCCTTCCATTTCTTTACCGATTTTATTGTCCCTAAGTGTGCATCATTCCAAGAATTGTTGTCATTATTAGGGTCAGGAATCAGATAGTACCATTTTCTGCCAAGGTTTTTTCGTTAATGAACGAAATAATCCTGACCTTGATGCATATGTCTTTGAAATTGAGCAGTTTAAATCCATACTTTCAATCTACTTTTTCATCCAACCGATAGCGGCCATTGGCATTTATGGGCGCCAGATCATCGGGAACCTTAATCCAATAAAGGTTCAGATATAGATACTTTCGCTCCGGATCGACCCATGCGTAACCAAGGTCCCAAGACTTGGATTTACTCTCTATCTTGTTCAGCGAATAGTAATAACCGGGTCTGGCCCGGTAAGACAAATCTTCTCCTCTTCCAATAAAATCGATCTCGTGATTTGTTTCCTGTACCGGGAAAAAGCCTTCTGCTGTGATTGGTTTCCAAATCCTCTTTTTACATACAATTTTTAGTGTGTATCCGCCGTCGGTTCTTTTTGTAACGGTGTATTGAATGTCCTTCGCAAAACTCTTTCCACTCATTGAAAATGAAATCACAAATGTTAAAACAACGAAGAATACTATACGGGCTAGACGTTTTTGCTTATTCATCGACTGCCTCTCATCTTTTCTTGCAGTTACAATTTATGTTCCATTGCTTTAGCCAACCCTTATTTGTCCATTTCTGTGCCAGTTGCCACGCGCGAACATCTTCATCCGGTGCATTAAAATCAAAGATATGTCCAAAACCAAGATTTTTCAGGATTCGGAAGGGTGCCCAACGGTAGCCTTTCGCATAGTGGGAGAAATAATCTTGACGTCGATGCATCGCCCTTTGGAATAAGTCCTTATTGCATATTGCTATGGCTGCAGAAACATCGCGTTCTGATACAGATAAATCACGGAAATGACGTTCAGGATTTCTATAAGGTTATAGTTATCTAGTTAAAAAGATGCAAAACAATAGCGATGATACATGCGATATAACAATAATTCTAATGGCTTCCTTTTTTCTTCCATATTTCTCCGCTATCGTTATGATTATTCCGTAGAAGATGTATAGGAAGAACCCTATAAGAATTGAATAGTCAATATTGAAAAAAAGATATGTATAAGGGAAAAACAATTGCAGAAAGAAGCCCCCCCTCGTTCCTTCCCCAAGAACAGATGTTAGAGATAGGAACGCAAGTGGAGGGGTAATCAAAATGGACCAGAATATCCAAGGATAATTCTTTTTTAGTTGCATCTTCCTAATCCTTTCGCTATCCAAGCACAATTATGTTAGTATTTATTTACACCCACATTTATTGTTCCACATATTCACAAAATATAGAGTTCTCTTCTGAGACTTATTCCAAGCAGCCAAATCATTATCTGGGTCGTAAGGGGTTGGGAATTCTTTCAAGTGCCCGAGAGTCCACCATCGATACCCTTTATCATAATGAAAGGTGACATCATGCATATCGTGTATAGCCCTTTCAAATGAATCTTTATTGCATTTCGCAATGGCATCCAAAATGTCGCCTACCGTTTCATGAAGACTACGGAAGTGCCAATAGGTCCCTATCCACGGAAGCTCAGGGGCAGTTAAGCCTCTATCCTCCTTCGTCCAGTCGAACCGGTCACTTGCATAGAAATCACTGTGCCCCTTCGACACTTGTATATAAGGTCCCAGGCCGCCGGTGATCCAGTTCGCCGGGTTGTTGTAGTACTCGTCAAATGCCTTCTGCCCGTCGCCCGCCAGACCAAAGGGATCGACATGAGTGGCAGGCCCGTTCCAGACATATGAAAACAGGTTCACATCCCCCCCGGCGAAGCCGATCGGGTCCCTTGTGATGAACCGTCCCGCCTTGGGATCGTAATATCTTGCCCGGTAGTAGTACAGCCCCGTCTCGGGGTCGTACTCCCGGCCGGTGAAGGCATAGGGCTGGTTGATCAGCGGATGGATCGCCCCCGGGTTCCCGAAGGAGTCGTACTCGTACCGCTGGACCAGCCGGCCTTTGGAATCGGCCAGGCCGGTGATGGAGCCCAGTCCGTCAGCCAGGTAATTGTAAGTCTCAAACCCGCCGTTCCCGAAGAGCGGGGGCCGACGCCTCTCCACCGCCAGGGGCTCGTCGATCCCGGGGCCATGGAGGTAGGAGGCCGTGCGCGCCTCCCTGTCTCCGTGCCTCACGTACTCCAGGATCACGTCCTCGCTGTCGTAGACGTACCGGACCGTCCGGGGCGCCGGGATGCTGAACTCCCGGTCTCCCAGCTCGATCTCCCGTTTGACTGTTTTCGCGATCCGCCTCCCGAAGGGATCGTAGGCGTACTCGATACTCGATCTCCGTGGTGAGGGGACCCAGGGTTGTTTCCACCCCGGTCAGGTAGTTCTCGTCGTCGTAGCGGTAGGTGGTGACGGCACCAAGGGGACCCGTTCCAGTCTTTCGGACGAGGTTGCCGTTGGCATCATACTCGTAGCGGTGATCCCGGTCCTCCAGGAGCCGGTTCCCCGCGTCATGGGCCTGGCTGTCTTTCTTTCCGGGGCCCCGGACCCGGTTCCCCACGGCGTCGTACTCATAGCCTTCCTTCAGCTTCTTCGCAATCTCCTCGAGGAGCCTCCCCAGGATCCCCTTTGCGGATTTCGGCTTGGGGGATGCCTCCGTCAGGCGGTCCACGGCGTCATAGCCGTAGGAGACGGTCCTGTCCTTCTCCTCCCGGGTGACCCGGTTGCCGGCCCTGTCGTGGGCATAGCCGACGGTGTCGAGGGTCCTGCCGGCCCTGTCCCGGTGGGGAGGACCGTCAGCAGGCGGCTCCCGGCATCGTAGCGGTAGGTTGTGGCTGTCCCACTCGGCCGGGCCAGCAGGGTCCTCCTCCCCGCTGCGTCGTAGGTGAAGCGGTAAGCTCCACGGTCTGCATCGTTCACGCCGCCGCTCTCCGGGCCAGTCTCCTCTTCGTTTGCCGTCCCGATCCCGGTGAGGCGGCCGTTGAGGTCATACGTGTAGGAGACGGCCTTCCCCTCCGGCGTGTCCATCCGGGTCCGGTTCCCCAGGGCGTCGTAGGCATAGCGGATCCGCCGGCCCTCGGAATCAACGACCTCCGTAACACGGCGGTTTACATCGTAGGTGAACTGGTAGGCGATGTGCCGGTTCCCGGCGTAGACCAGGTTCCCCGCGTCGTCATACCGGAAGGCGGCGGTCGAGCCGTCGGAGAAGACCTTTTCGATCAGCCTCCCGTTCCCGTCATACCGGTAGGCAATGGTCCGCCCGTCGGGACGGGTCAGGGCGGCGAGGTTTCCCCGGGCGTCGTAAGCATAAGAGGTGGCGTTCCCCAGGGGATCCGTCTCTTTCGTCATCCTCCCCACCCGGTCGTATTCGAAGGTCGTGGTCTGTCCCTTCGCGTCCGTCACCGCCGTCAGCCGGTCCGCCCCGCCGCCGCAGGAGGGGCAGGACGACCCGCCGTAGGTCAGGGCCGTATGCTGCCCCAGGGCGTCGGTGATCCCGGTCACCCGGTCCCGGTAGCTGTAGGTGTAGCCCGTGGCGTGGCCGTTGGGGTCGGTGACCGTCAGGGGGTTCCCGGCGGCATCCCGGGTGAGGCGGGTGACGTGCCCCAGGGGATCGGCGATCCGGATGAGCCGGTTCAGGCTGTCGAAGTTAAACGTAGTGGCGTTCCCCAGGGCGTCCTTCATCCGGACCCGGTTGCCCAGGCTGTCGTAGCTCAGGGTAGCGGTGTTCTTCTCCGGGTCCGTGACGGAGATGAGATTGCCCGAAACATCATAGCGGAGTGTCAAGTTCCGCCCCAGGGCGTCGGTGATGGCGGTGATGTTGCCTCGGTCGTCATAGGCATACCGGGTGGCGGCATCGGACGGATCGGTGATGGAGAGGAGGTTCCCCCGGTCGTCGTAGCCGTAAGAGGTGGCATTCCCCAGGGGGTCCGTGATTGACGTGACCTGGCCCTGGCCGTTGTAGGCGAAGCTTGTCGTCTTCCCCAGGGGGTCCGTGACCGAGGAGAGGTTGCCGTAGCCGTCGTAGGTGTAGACGCTCTCGCTCCCGTCGGGCTCGGTCTGTTGGACCAAGTTCCGGTTCCCGTCATAGCCGTAGCGGGTCGTGTGGCCCAGGGGGTCCGTCTTCTCCAGGAGGACGCCGAGAACGGGGTCGTACCGGAACGTCCAGGTCCCCCCGTCCTTCTCCGTCAGGGTGGAGAGAGAGGATTCCGGATCGTACCGGATCGCCTGGCTCTTTCCCTCGGGATCCGTCGTCCCGACGAGGCGGCGGTTCTCATCGTAGGTGTACCGGGTCTCGTACCCCCGGGGGTCCGTCTTCGCTACCAGGAAGCCCTGATCGTCATATGCAAATCCCCAGAAGTGCGCACCCGAGGGCCTGGAAGTCGCGATCCCGGTCAGGGTGTCGCCAGCGTAGGTAAAGGCGTAGGTGTTGCCGTTGGGATCGGTGACCATCCCCAGGAGGCCGGCGGCATCATACTCGAAGGCAATCTTCCGGCCCGCCGGGTCGGTGACAGCCACCAGATTCTTTCCCGCATCATACGTCAGGGTGACGGCGTTGCCGTTCCGGTCCAGGATGGCCGTGAGCCTGCCGGAGGCGTCGAACAGGCGGTGGGTCAGGTCCCGGGAAAAGAGATCGAAGGTCCCGTCGGCGTTCTTCGTCAGGGCGGGATAGGAGGCATGCTCCGGGGTGTGGACCTCGCCGTTCCGGTACAAGACCAGCCGGCCTCCCTGGCCGTCCCGCCAGACGTACCGGTCCTCCTCCGGAACGGCCGTGAGGGTCTCCATGTAGTCGTGAGTCCAGCCGGTACCGAGGACGCCCCTGCGTCCGTCTTCGCCGTTGT
>JABLXX010000009.1 GCA_013177825.1 Syntrophaceae bacterium | reverse complement strand
TCTCCAAGGAACAGTTCCCTCTTTATTTGAAAGAACTGGAGTTTCGATATAATAATCGCAACTCTGATATTTTCGACCAAGTTGCTACTTTTCTCTGCGATCTTGTGCCAAAATGGGACTAATTACCAAAATTTTTATAGACGGTCATCTTTTTACGTGGCCCGTCCGTATCCGGGGTGTCTCCTGCTGCGGCCGAGCCGGCCTGTTATGGTCAAGGCTCTTGAAAACGACGGAGGTGGCGCGCGATGGAGGATGACGTTGAGCATAAAGGCATTCATGCAACGGCATTACCGGCATTTCAACGCCGCCGTGGTGGTGGAAGCGGCCGAGGCCTACCGGCGCTTCCTGGAGGCGGGAGGCCGGATGATGGTCAGCCTCGCCGGGGCCATGAGCACCGCCCGGCTGGGCATTTCCCTCGCCGAGATGATCCGTCGGGACAAGATCCACGCCATCTCCTGCACCGGGGCCAACCTTGAGGAAGACCTCTTCAACCTGGTGGAAACCCGCCGTCTGCCCCTGCCCCATTACCGCTTCCTGACACCCGAACAGGAGAAGGATCTTTACGACCGGCAGCTTCACCGCGTTACGGACACCTGTGTATCGACGGAGGCCATGCGGTGCCTGGAAGGGCTGATCGGCGAGGACTGGATGTCCTGCGACCGGGAAGGGAAGCGGTTCTTCCCCCACGAATTCTTCTACCGTGTCATCCACCGCCACCGGGAAAAGCTGTGTGAGGCTGACCCGGCGGATAGTTGGCTCATGGCCGCCTGCGACCGGAACCTGCCGATTTTCGTCCCCGGCTGGGAGGACTCCACCCTGGGGAACGCCTATGCTTCGCTGTGCCTCCAGGGGAAGGTCGGAAACGTCCATACCGTCCGTTCCGGAATGGAATACATGATGGATCTGGTCCGTTGGTACCGGGAGGCCTCGCAGACGGGTCCGTTCGGCTTCTTCCAGATCGGCGGCGGCATCGCCGGGGATTTCTCCATCTGCGTCGTTCCCCTGATCCGGGAGGACCTGAAGATCCGGGAAACCCCCGTCTGGGGATATTTCTGCCAGATCAGCGATTCCACGACGAGCTACGGATCCTATTCGGGTGCCGTGCCGAACGAAAAGATCACCTGGGGAAAACTGAATCCGGACACGCCCCGCTTCATCATCGAGTCCGACGCCACGATCGTGGCACCCCTTATTTTCTCCTACCTGCTGGAAGACGGTCCCTGACGCCTTTGCCCTTCAATCCCGGAACAACCCTTGAAAGACCTCGCTGTAGCCCGGGTGCGGAAGGACCCAGTTCCTGAGCGCCGTCCGCTCCAGGCCGGACCGGACGGCCAGCGTCAGTGGCGCGATCAGCTCTCCCGCCCCCTCGCCGGCGACGGCGGCTCCCGCCAGGCGGTCCCCTTGGAAAACGGCCTTGGCGAACCCCGAGCCCGCCAGCTCGGTCCGGGCGAGGATGTTGGCCCCGTAATCGGACCGTGTCACCCGGATCGCGAGACTCCGTTCGGCGGCCTGGCGCTCCGTGAGTCCGACCCGGGCGGCCGGCGGGTGGGTGTAGACGACGGAGGGCACGAACGTATCGTCGTGGCGGACCGATCCGTCGCCGAAGAGGCGGCTGGCCAGGGCCTTTCCCTGCTGTGCTGCCCGATGGGCCAGGAGCACCCCTCCCGTCACGTCTCCGACAGCGAAGACCCCCCTGCAGGTGGTCTCCAGGTTTTCATTCACCCGGATGCCCTGCCGGTCGAAGGCGATGCCGAGACGATCCAGTTGTCCTTTATCCAGGAGCGGCCGCCGGCCCGTGCAGACGAGGGCGATCGAGGCCTCCATCTCCAGCGGACCGGCTTCGCCCGCCAGCCGGGCCCGGATGCCGTCGTTTTCCTCCCGGATGGATTCGGCGGCGGAGGAGGTATGAACGGCGATCCCCAGGCGGGACAGCTCCCGGGAAATGAAGGAGGAGACGTCGTCGTCCTCCATGGGAAGGATCCGGTCGAGGGCTTCCGCCAGCGTGACCTTGCAGCCCGCCTCGGCCAGGAACGTGGCGAACTCGACCCCGATGAAGCTGCCGCCCAGAACGACGGCGCTCTCCGGGATGTCCGTCCGCTCGAGAAAGCCGTCGGAAGTAAGGACTCGTGGAGAAGGCTTGATGCCGGGCGGAAGGGACGGCTCGGAACCCCAGGCGATCACGATGAACGGGGCCTGTAGAATGGAAGCCGTTCCGTCCTGCGCCGTCCATTCCACTTCCCCCGGGGCCTTCAGGGATCCCGTACCGATCCGGCAGTCCGCGCCGGCGTCCCGGAGGGACTGCTGGGCCCCCAGGGCAGAGACCCGGACCATCTGCTCCATGTGCCTGCGTGCCGCCGCAATGTCGAGCGCCGTGTCTGGGACCCTCACGCCCAGGCGTCCCGCTTTCTTCAGGGCGGCTCGGACGCGGCTGCAGGTCAGGAGAGCCTTCGTGGGGATGCAGCCGCGGTGGGTGCAGGTTCCTCCCCATCCGCCGCGCTCCAGGATGGCGGTGCGTGCCCCCAGGCGGGCCGCCTCCTCCGCTGCGGCATGTCCGCCGGGGCCGCCGCCGATGACGATCAGATCGAATGATTCCATGGTTCTCCTTGTTCCGGCCGGCCGGGAATGTGCGCCCGCAGCAAACTTGAGGGTCGCCGCGTCGGCCGTATTCTGCATAGACGAAGCGCACCGTGGTGTAAACGGAAAAACCGGGACCTGCCTGCATGAAGAATGAGGGGAACGCCGCAGACGGATGTTTTTCAACGGCCCGTCACAGGTTGCGGAAGGATGCGCCCCTTGTCCAGTACATCAGCAGCAGGATATGGAGGACGATCAGTCCCATCAGGCCTCCGGCGGCCCAGTAGACCGCGGGAAACCCCCAGGAGTCCTTCAGCGCGCCCACGAGGTAAACCGCGGCGGAGCCGACGCCGAAGATCAGCACGGCGGCGACGCCGAATCCCGTGCTGCGCCAGGCCGGTGGTGTGAACAGGGCGATCAGGCTGTTCTCGATGGGCTGGATGCCCAGGGCGAAGAAGACATAGAGGCAGGCGGCGAGAAACAGCGGCTGCTCCCGGAGCAGGCCCATCCCGAGGACGAAGGGGATCGAGACGATGTTGAACAGGATATAGAGCTTTATCAGCTCGTGCCGGTCCGCCAGCCTGCCCCCCGTGAGCTGGCCGAAAATCCCGGCGATGTAAACGAGGGAGGTGAGGGCGGCGGCCGCAAAGGTGGCCGTCGCCGGGTGGTCCGGGAGATGGATCGCCCGCAGGAATTCCGAGAGGAACGGGGCGTGATACTCCAGGTAGGCCGGCAGGGAGATGATGTTGATCCGGTAGGCCAGGCCCCCGAGGGTAACGATCCAGAAGAACAGGATCAGCCGCCGGACGCCGGCGCTCCGATCCTTCGCCGGAGGGAGCACGAAGCGGCCCTGGCCGGGAAGGGGCGTTTCGTCGATCCGCGCCGCCGCCAGCGCGATGCCTCCCAGGAGGGCCGCCAGTCCCAGGACCCCGTAAACGGCCCGCCAGCCGGAGAGCCAGTTCAACAGGCCCGCCAGAAAGGGCGCGGCGACGAGTCCGACGCTTCCCGCCACGGCGTTGATACCCAGGGCGGTGCCGCGGTTCTTCACCCCTCCGGTGATGAAACCCATGCCGGCGGGATGGCTTGCCGAAATGAAGGCCCCGGTCACGGCCAGGGACGCGGCGATGGCCGTCGGGGACTCGGCCAGGGCGGTCCACAGGGCGCCGGCGGCGCTGCCGAAGAGGGCCAGGACGAGGATGCGGCGGTTCCCGAAGCGGTCGGCGGCGATCCCCCACGGGAGGGAGCAGAGTCCGAAGAGGAGGTACATGGGGAATCCCAGGGCCAGGACCGCCGTAAGATCCAGGCCGAGGGCCAGGGTGAGGGGGATGGCCAGGGCCGGGAAGGCCACCTCGAAGCAGTGGAACAGGGAATGGGCCCAGCAGGTGTAGAAGACGATTTTGTGTTCGTTGTTCATGACGGTTGGATCGACCTTTCCCGGCGGTTTTGCAATGCCGGGAATCCCGGGAAATGCACCCGGGAGCCCCCGTTGACGTAAAAATCGGACATTGGATCGTTCGGCGGTCTGTTCCCCGACACATCCGAAAAGGGCGGTCGGGGGATCGAACGGGAAGGGGCTCCTTCCGATTTCTGGAGCCCCTTCGGTCTGGGGCCGGATCTTCCGGGCAGGGCGGCGGGCGCCCTCACGGAGCCGGACTATTTCCTGAACAGTTTTTCATAAGCCGTCGCGCCGGCCACGTAGCCCGCCTCGTCCTTGCCCCAGTCCTTGTGGCAGCCGTTGCAGGAATTGGGGATGACGTTCTTCGGGTCCTTCCGGAAGGCATCGAGGCTCTCCTGGGGCTTGATGATCTTGAAGTCATGAGAATGGATGTCGCCCGCCTCTGCCGAGGATGCCGTCTTCACCATGTGACAGGAGGAGCAGCGGCTGGTTCCGGTCGTCTCCGGGGCATACGAGTGCTTCGTGTGACTGCGGACCGCCTCGGGGGTTGCATATTTCTTCTTGTGGCAGCTGAGGCACAGGTCGTTGTTGCCGTCCACCTTCACGAGCTGGTAGCGGTTCGGACCCCCGTGAGGGTCGTGGCAGGCCGTGCAGGCCACCTTGCCCTTGTAGTGCCGGCTTCTCAGGAGATCGTGCCACTGCTGGTGATGATTCTTGGCGTGGGCGTCCATGCCGCCCCACACGCCGGGCCGGAACTGGTAATACTGGTCCAGGGGTTCTCCCACCACGTAGGGCTTGTTGTCCCGATCGTTCCACGGGTAGCCGTAACTCCCTGCGGGCTTGCTCACGCCGCGGGAGTGACACTGGCCGCAGGACTCAATATTGCGGTCATAGGCCAGCTTCCCTGGGTTGACGATGCCGCCCGTCGGATTGCCCATGTGCTCCGAGCCCGGGCCGTGGCACTTCTCGCAACCCGTATTCAGTTCCGAATATTTGACGTCGACGCCCTTGTCGCCCTTCGCCAGGACGAGGCCCGTGTTGTGGCATCCGGCGCAGTCCAGTTCGAAGGAGTTCCTCGCCGTCGGTTCCTTGAGGCTTCCGTCCCCATTGTACCACCACTGGGGGTTGTAGGCGACCCAGCGCGATGTGGCCTGGTTCCACTGTATCGGAAGGATGTAGTGGAGGTTGCCGATCCTCACCTGGTAACGCTGCTTCCATCCCCAGCCGCCGTAGGTCCGGACGACTTTGTACGTCTGTTCCCGGGAGGGATTTTTCGTGTCCACCAGGGTGGCGAGGTAGTCCTTGCCCGTTTTCGAAAGTTTGACCGTGTACTCAGGAATGTTTCCGCCCTTGAGTTTCAGGGTTCCCTTCCAGTCCACGACGACGGTGTCGTTGGTGGGGGAGAGGTCCTGCTGCGATTTGTTGTGGAGAGTACCTTTCCATTTTTCATAGGCTTGGGCGTGGCACGTGGCGCACTTGTCGGACCCCACGTAACCGGGAGCCGCCAGGGCCGCCGCGGGAAGGAGGACTGCCCACAGAACGGCGAGCAGTCCGAGGGTGATTCGCTTGTCCATGCGTTTCGTTTTCCCTCCTTTCCTGATACATTCTGACCGGTCCGGAAACGTTTTCACTCCCGACGCTGTTTGTCTGCCTCACCCCCCTTCCGTGCTCCCCCGATAAACGGGTATTGCTGCGCCTTGCGTGACCCGGGTGCAGACCGCCGGCGGCTCAGGGCGGCGCCTGCGCCGAGCCGCCGCCGTTCTCCGGAAAAGCGCGGGCGGCCCGATAGGAAGAGCGCACCAGCGGCCCCGACGCCACATGCCGGAATCCCATGGCCCGGGCTTCTTCCTCGATCCCGGCGAACTCCTCCGGAGTCCACCAGCGGGCCACGGGCCAGTGCTCCCGCGTCGGCTGCTGGTACTGGCCCACCGTCAGATGCCGGCATCCGCTTTCAAGAAGATCTTCCAGGACCCGCGAGATCTCTTCCCGGGTTTCCCCCAGGCCCACCATCAGGCCGGATTTGGCCGCCGGGCGCCCCTCCTCCGTTTCTTTCCCTTCGCCGACCCGGCGGAGCAGCTCCAGCGACGTCCGGTAGTTCCCCTGGGGACGCAGTGCCGGGAACAGCCGGGGGACCACTTCAACGTTGTGGTTGACCACGTCGGGACCCGAGTCGAGAACACGTTGCAGGGCGGTCCGGTCGCCGCGAAAATCGGGAACGAGGACCTCGACGCGGCAGCCGGGAATCTCGCGCCGCAGGATTTCCATGCAGGCCGCGAAGGCCGAGGCGCCTCCGTCCGGGAGGTCGTCCCGGGTGACGGAAGTGACGACGACGTAGCGGAGGCGGAGCCT
This sequence comes from Syntrophaceae bacterium, assembly GCA_013177825.1. NCBI lineage: Bacteria > Pseudomonadati > Thermodesulfobacteriota > Syntrophia > Syntrophales > Syntrophaceae > Syntrophaceae bacterium. Next base: position 132,185 of record JABLXX010000009.1, on the reverse strand, counting down.
CCGGGATGCCTCGGCGACACGTTTCGGCTCTTCCGGATCCGGTGGCGCCGGGATTCCGTGATGGACGCCGCAGTAGCGGCAGTTCCGGGTGCAGGTATCCCCCAGGATCAGGAAGGTGGCGGTGCCGGCGGAGAAGCACTCCCCCCGGTTGGGACAGCGGGCCTCCCGGCAGACGGTATGGAGGCCCAGGTCGGCCATCGTCCGGGAAACCGACGCGAAGGCCGGTCCGCCGGGCAGGGGGACCTTCAGCCAGGCGGGCTTTCGAAGGGGTGCTTCAGGCATGAAGCCTTCTTCCGATTTTACTCGCAAGGCCATTAGAAATGATACCAGATCGTCGCGTAGTCGTTGACGTTTTCTCCGTCCCGGGCGAGGCGCTGGAGGTAGTCGTAGATGGGCACGTCCGTATAGACGTAATCGAAGGCCGTCACCAGGCGGACCTCCCAGGAGTAGAAGCGGTACATCCGGCGGCCGTCCGGGAGGATCATGATGACCTCGTGATCCTGCCACGCCCGCAGGTTCGACTTGCCGAGACGGGGCAGGTTGAAGACCGGCTCGTCGGTGCGAACGAGGCCGGGCAGCAGGCGGGCTTCCTCCCGGCGTTCCTGTTCGGCGCGGGCGATGGGCACCCGGAAGTCGACGGTCTCCTCCTTCCCCTTGGTGCTGAATGTGTAATAGGGATCGATTCCGGAGAGCTTCAGGCTTTTCCGCAGCAGGCACGTCTCGAACCGGCGGCTGTTGTAATAGGTGAAGACCTGCTGGTTGTAAATGTTCATGCCGAGGGCCTTGATTTTTCCGACTGCCGCCAGGGAGTCCTCGGTCATCTCCGTCGGGTGTTCGAAGTGCGTTACGATCGCCAGCTCCCGTTTCCCCCACTGGTGGTACTTCCGGAAGATCTCCAGAAGTCCTTCGTCGATGCGGAACGGGAGGGTTACGAGGGTCCGGGTCCCGATACGGATCCTCTCCACATGGCTGATGGCGGCGATCTCGCCCAAGAGCCAGTCGAGATAATCATTCCGAAGGGTCAGCGGATCCCCGCCGGTGACGAGGACCTCCGTGATGGATTCGTTGTCCCGGATCCAGCCGAGGGCTTCCCGGACCTTGGCCCGGCTCAGCTGGACCTCCCTCTGATCCATGGCCTTGATCTCCCAGTTCCGCTGGCAGTAGACGCAGATCTGGGGACACGAGTTGTAGGGCTTTAGAATGACGATCTCGGGATAGCGCCGGGTGATACCGTCGATGGGGCTCGTGGATTTCTCGCCCATGAAGTCAAGGTCCACCCCCGACCGGGTGCTCTCGACGATTCCTGCGCAGTAACGGGCGCTGGGGATGACCTGGGCGCGGATCTGCCGGTCGTGGTCGATCCGGCCTTCCTTGTGGAAAAGGGACAGGTAATAGGGCGTGATCTCGAAGGGGATACCGGAGTCCAGCGCCGCCTCGATGCCCTCGATTTCGTCGGGTTCCAGTGTCACGAGGGAGCGGAGCGTTTCGAGGTCCCGGATCACATGTTTGAGGTGCCAGAGATAGTTCCCCCAATCCGCCTCGGAGGCCCCGAAATGGCGGAGGATGTCGTCCCGGAGCTTCGCCCGTTCCCGGACCAGGGCCTTGTCCCTGCCGGTCCGGTAGCGCTTCAGGTACTTCCGGATGTAGGCCCCGTACTCGTCGAGCTGGGCGGAGCGGATGAGGGCGGCTTCCCGTCCGTCGGCCATCCGGAAGATGTCATGGCTCTTGACGTGCTTTCCGTATTTACCGGTGATCCCGTGAAAGAGGGCCAGGTATTCACAGAGAAAGGCCTCCGAGACCGTATCGATTGACCCCTCTTTTTCCTGGGCGAGGTTGCACAGGAGGGTCAGCGGCGAGGCGCCGGTGATGAACTCGTTCTCTGTCCGGATCGTATTGGCGAAGACCCGGGTGCACTCCTTGGCATTCCTCTTTTCGATGATGTTCATGTTCGAGAAGTAGGTTCCCGGTTTCATGTTGAACATCGAGCGGTCGAGGGCGTTGAAGTAGTCGAAGAGGAGGTGCCTTGCCTCCTCGACGTGTTTGGAGTGGCGGAGCATACGGTGGATGTTCGGGTCGGCGGCCCAGAGCTTGGCCACCAGGTCCTTCCTGGACAAAGTCAGCAGTTTTTTCATGGGTTGTGTGGTGTCTCGCCGGAGGTTGATGGTTCGGGTGTGTCGCCGTCGACACGCCGGGCGCGGATTCCCGGTCCATTATTGTGCAATCCTATACCGTTCCGGCCATGGAAGTCAACGGAGGACAGTCTGCTGCAGGATACGACGGGCCTCCTCCGGACTCCATCCCATGCCTGGGGCGCATTGTTCGGGATGAGGATATATCGCCCGTAATTCCGGGTGGATATGCATGTGCCGAATCATATTGACATTGCGGACGACTCTCCCTATACTCGCGCCCGTTCCATGATCTCCCCCAAACGGAGATCCCGCCCGCTTCCCCCACAGATTCGATAAACCGAGTGCCCGAAAGCAAACGGCATCCTGCCGGAGTTTTCCGCCGACCTGCATCGCCATCAACCCCATCCTAATCCAGTCGATCATTTGCAGACGGTTGTCTGCAGGATATAACGTTAAAAAATACTGGTAGTTAGTAGCGCAACACCCCTGCCCGCCATAACCTGTTATCGACATTCTCCCGGGAGAATGTCCGACCTGGTTTTTGAAAATACCTTGTGATGTTGGATGGTTGCCGTCCTGAGAGAAGCGTGGCGCGTTGCCTGCTCTTCCGGCGTTCTGCCGGTGTGTGCACGGGCAGGAGGTGATTCGCCGGACGAGGGCCGATTCGAGTCGCAGTCCCGCTGCGGCCGGAGCATCGGCGTCTTCATCGTTCCCTGCGGGATCCATGATCTTCGGGAACCGTTCGAACCATAAACCGCAAACATTCCGAGCAGGAGGAAAAGAATGGAAGCATTGGGGATCGTTCTCAGTCTGTTTGGTCTTATGTACATGGCCTATCGGGGGTATTCCGTCATTCTCTTTGCCCCCGTATTCGCCCTGACGGCCGCCGCCCTGCAGGGCCTGCCCGTCATGCCCGGTTATACGGAGCTGTTCATGGCCAAGACCGTCGGCTACATCAAGGCGTTCTTTCCCGTGTTCATGCTGGGCGCCGTCTTCGGGAAAGTCATGGAGGACACCCTGCTGGCGAAGGGGATCTCCGCCTTCGTCATGCAGAAACTGGGCATGAAACGGGCAATGCTGGCCGTCGTTCTGTCCTGTGCCATCCTGACATACGGTGGTGTCAGTCTCTTCGTTGTCGTGTTTGCCGTGTATCCGTTCGCCGCCGCTCTTTACCGGGAGGCCGACATCCCGAAGCGGCTGCTTCCCGGCACGATCGCCCTGGGATCCTTTACGTTCACGATGGATGCCTTTCCCGGGTCGCCCCAGATCCAGAACCTGATCCCGACGAATTTCTACGGCACGACCGGCTATGCGGCTCCCATTGCCGGACTGTTCGGCGGCACGCTGATCCTTATCACCGGAATGGCATGGCTCGAGTGGCGGCGCAGAAAGGCCGCCGCAAAAGGGGAAGGTTACGGAGATCATACGCAGAACGAGCCGTCCGTTTCTTCCGCCGGGGAATTGCCGAAGTGGTACATCGGCATTCTTCCCCTGTTGACCGTTCTGCTTCTCAATTACTTTCTGTCCCGGGTTTTCGAGTGGAACCCCCAGCTGATGGATGCCTTTGCGGACATGAAACTCCCCCTGTTTGCCGGAACGGTGAAGAAGGTCATCGGCATCTGGTCTCTGATCATTGCTCTTGTTGCGGGAATCATCCTGGCCGTTGCTTTGGGTTTCCGGAACCTCCCCAGGGAAGGGGGTCTGCAGAAGGCCCTGAACGCGGGGGCCATCGGGTCTCTCCTGGCGATCCTGAACACGGCTTCCGAGGTCGGTTACGGGAACGTCATCGCCGCACTGCCGGGTTTCAAGGCGATTGCCGGCTCCCTGCTCAGCATCCAGATCGGGGGAACGCCGCTCGTTTCGGAAGCCGTGTCCGTTACGACGCTGGCGGGCATCACAGGTTCGGCCTCGGGCGGCATGTCCATCGCCCTGGACCTGATGTCCAGGGACTGGCTGGCCTGGGCGAATTCGATCGGCATGTCTCCGGAAATTCTTCATCGGGTCGCTTCCATGGCATCGGGGGGATGTGATACATTGCCTCACAACGGGGCCGTCATCACCCTCCTGGCCGTCTGCGGACTGACCCACAGGCAATCGTATCCCGACATCGGGATGATCACCCTCATCAAGACGGTGGCCGTGTTCAGCATTATTCTGCTCTACCATTTAACCGGGCTCTACTGAGTCGGCGGTTCGCCCGCTGCAAACTGTACAGAAGCGCCTTTTCCGGGGACAAAAATGCAACCGTCCCCGGGAAGAATGGACAGGGTCTTCCCCGGGATCGGAAAGACGTCCTGCTCTCTCCGTGCGGAAGCGGGACCGATCCGGTTCCCGGCATCGGGCACGGACGAAACGCGCAATTGCGACGGACCGGGATCTGCTTTGGGGTCCGCCGGGATGGACGGGGCTTCCTGTAGCCGATTCCAGGCACGCAAAAGGAGGAAAAGCATGAACCAGATCGAGAGTGGGCTTGATTCCGATCGTTCGCAGGAGATGGAAAAAAAGATGGATCATCCGATCCTGGACGAAATCCGGGCCCAGATCCGCCGCAAGGGCAAGATCGTATCCGGCGAGCAGGCCGTTGCGATCATCCGGGACGGTGACGTCGTGACAACGGGCGGGTTCGTGAGCGCGGGCGTTCCCGAGGACATCCTCATTTATCTCGAAGAACGTTTCAGGCAAGAGGGCCACCCCCGGGACCTGACGCTCATCTATGCGGCCGGGCAGGGCGACGGCAAGACCCGGGGCCTGAATCATCTGGGATACGAAGGCCTGATCGGCCGCATCATCGGCGGGCACATCGGTCTCGCCCCGCAACTCCAGAAGCTTATCCGGGAGGAAAAGGTCCTCGCCTACAATTATCCCCAGGGGATCATCAGCACCCTGTTCCGCGACCTGGCCGCGAAGAAGCCGGGCCTGCTGTCCCATGTGGGGCTCGGCACCTTCATCGATCCCCGGCTGGACGGCGGAAAGCTGAACGAGAAGACGAAACGGGAAGGGGAGGACCTGGTGAAGCTGATGGAGATCGAGGGACGGGAGATCCTCTTCTACAAGCTGCCCCCGATCCATGTGGCCATTATCCGGGGTACGACCGCCGACACGGACGGGAACATCACCATGGAAAGGGAAGCCCTCACGATCGAGATGCTGGCCCAGGCGATGGCCGCAAAGAACTGCGGTGGTTTTGTCATCGCGCAGGTGGAGCGGATCGCCGACCGGCACACCATGAATCCGAAGAACGTCAAGGTCCCCGGCATCATGGTGGACTGCGTCGTTGTCGCCAGGCCGGAGAATCACAAGCTGACGTTTCTGGAGCAGTACAACCCCGGATTCACGGGCGAGATCCGCGTGCCCATGGCCTCCATTCCGCCCATGGACCTGGGACCGCGCAAGGTGATCGCGAGACGCGCCGCCTTCGAGCTTCGGCCCAACCAGGTGGTGAACCTCGGCATCGGGATGCCCGAGGGGGTCGCCCGCATTGCGAACGAAGAAGGAATGCTGGATCTGCTCACCCTGACGGCGGAGCCGGGCGTGATCGGCGGGATGCCCAACGGCGGTCTCAACTTCGGGACCGGAACGAACATCGACGCCCTCATCGATCAGCCCTATCAGTTCGATTTTTACGACGGAGGCGGCCTGGACATCGCCTTCCTCGGATCCGCGGAGATGGACGAATCGGGCAACGTGAACGTGAGCAAGTTCGGACCGCGTTTCGTCGGACCGGGAGGCTTCATCAACATCAGCCAGAACGCGAAGAAGATCGTCTTTCTCGGCACATTCACAGCGGGAGGTCTTCTGGTGTCCGTGGTCGACGGCAAGCTCCGGATCGACACGGAGGGGCGGGAACAGAAATTCGTCAAACAGGTGGAACAGATCACCTTCAGCGGCAAATACGCCGCCCTGAGGCACCAGCCCGTTTTCTACATCACGGAGCGGTGCGTCTTCAGCCTCACGCAGGAAGGGATGGAACTCCTCGAGATCGCTCCCGGGGTGGATCTGGACAGGGACATTCTTTCCAGGATGGGCTTCCAGCCGGTGATGAAGACGCCCCCAAGGCTCATGGACCCGCGGATCTTCGGCCTGGCACCCATGGGGATCATCCGGGAGCTCCTGGATATCCCGATCGAAGACCGGTTGGTGTACGATGCCCGGGAAAACACGTTTTACGTGAATTTCGAGAATTTCTACGTGAAGTCGCACGAGCAGATCCGCGGTATCCGGGATCATGTCGAGAGCATGCTGAAGCCGCTCGGGAAGAAGGTCTACACGATCGTCAACTACGACAACTTCAACATCCTTCCCGAGCTCGTGGATGAGTACGCGGAGATGGTCAAGTACGTGATGCAGTTCTACGAGAAAGTGACCCGCTACACGACCAGCACGTTTCTCCGGATGAAACTCGGCGACGAGCTGGCAAAGCGGGATGTGGCGCCCCACCTCTATGAATCGAAGGACGAGGCACACCGTCTCCTCAAGGAATAGGCGCCGATTTCTGCCGGATCGGATGATCGGGACGAACGGTCAGCGGGATCCGTGCCAGACGATCCGCGCGTCCACGGCGAGGCAGCCCTCCGGGGAGGCCATCAGGGGGTTGACGTCCAGCTCGGCGATGTCGGGGATTTCAAGGGCCAGGAAAGACAGGCGCTCCAGGACATCCACCAGGGCCTGACGGTCAACTCCCGGGCGGCCCCGGGTTCCCTCAATGAGCGGGGCGCTCTTCAGGGAGCGGAGCATCTCCTCCGCCTCCTCCGCATCGACGGGAGCCATGGCGCGGCTCACGTCGCGGAAAACCTCCGCGTGAATGCCCCCCAGTCCACAGGCGATCACCGGGCCGAACTGGGGATCCCGCTTGATTCCCAGGAGGATCTCCAGGCCGGAGGCCTGCTCCTGGACCTGGACGGCCTCCACGGCTGTGTCCGGGCTGCGGCGCCGGACGTTCTCCAGGAGCTGTTCGTAGGCGTCGGCCAGTTCCCCGGGCCGGGCGATGTCGGTGATGACGCCGTTCCACTCGGTCTTGTGGAGGAAGGCGTTCCCCGCCAGCTTCAGAACCACGGGGAAGCGGAAGCGGGGGGCCAGGGCCTCCAGTTCGGAACGGTCGGCAGCGATGGTTCCCTGTGCCGTGGGAATCCCGAAGGCCTTCAGGATCGCCAGGGCGTCTTCGCCAAGCAGGACTCCCCGCTCCCGCCCTTTCGCGAGGAGCGGTTCGAGGACGGTTCGATCCACAGGGAATGTTCGCCGGCGGGGTTCCCTCCGGTTCTTTGCCTCGTGCCAGCGCCGGCAGAAGGAGAGGGCCCGGACGGACTGCTCGATGGTAGGGAAGCAGCCGACTCCCGGAATGGCCTCGTAGCGGTCCAGAAAGGGCTCCACGTCGATGTAGACCCACATCGCCACGGGTTTCCGGTTGCCCGCGTCCCGGCGGGACCGCTCGCACACCTCCACGAGGTTCATGGACTGGTGAAGCGGGGAGACCGTGGCCGGCAGGATGGCCATGACGCCGTTCACGCCGGGGTCGCGAAGGAATCCCGTCAGGGCCTTGCCGAAGGCACCCGGGTAGTCGCCGCCGATCATGCCGATGGGCCAGATGTCCAGGGGGTTGCCGACGCCGATCCAGTCAGGGATCCCCTGCTTCAACTCCTTCTCCAGACCTTCGGGGGGATCCGCCAGGGTGAGCCCCAGGGGCTCGCAGGCGTCGACGACCATGATTCCCCCCGCCCCGGTGATCGTCAGGACGGCGACGCGGGGGCCTTTCATTTCACCCAGCAAGAGGAGGGCATGGACGGCGTCGGTCAGCTCGGAGCCGTTGTTCACACGGAGAATGCCCGTCCGGCGGAAGGCCGCCTCGAAGACGGCATCTTCCCCCACGAGGGAGCCCGTGTGGGAAAGGGCCGCCCGCGCCCCTGCCCGGGTGCGCCCCGACTTGAAGACCAGGACGGGCTTCCGGCGGGTGACCCTGGCGGCCGTCTCCAGGAACGCCGCACCCCGGGAAACGCCCTCCATGTAGATGAAGATGATCTCTGTCTCGGGATCGTTTTCCAGGTATTCCAGGGCGTCCACGACGTCCACGTCGGCGCCGTTGCCGATGTCGATGGCCTTTCCCCAGTGCCGGTAGCCCATGTTCGGTGCCGCCATCTGGATGAAGCCCGTCTGGGCGATGACGGAGACGGGCGGGTAGACCCGGGGGCGCTCCGTGTCCATGAAGGCCGTGGTGAAGTTTCTGAAGTTGTTCAGGATCCCCATCGTGTTCGGTCCCAGGACGCGGACTCCTGCCTCCCGGGCGGTTCGGACGATCTCCTCCTGCATCGCCTTGCCCTGCGCGTCGGCGTCGGAGAAGCCCTGGGTGATGACGACGACCCGGTCGATGCCGGCTCGGATGCAGTCCCGAAGGGCCGGAAGGACCCGGTCCCGGCCGGTGGAGATGACCGCCAGGTCCGCCGGTTCGGGGAGATCCAGGACGCTTTTATAGGATTTCAGTCCGTAGATTTCTTCGGCGTTGGGGTTGATGGGAAAGAGGCGGCCTTCATAGCCGTAGCGGATCATGGTCTCGGCGTTGTTGTACGAGTCAGGGCCTGAGGCCCGCGGAACGCCGATCAGCGCCACGGAGCGCGGTTCCAGGAATTTCTTCATGCGGGGGTCTCCGAGGGGGGGCGTTTCCAGACGACGTCGGGATCCCGGGCGGCTCTCACCTCGTCGAGGCGGCGGACCGGTGTCGTGAGCGGGGCCGAGCGGACCACATCGGGATTGTCCCGGGCCTCCCGGGCGATGGCGATCATGGCGTCGCAGAAGGCGTCCAGCGTCTCGATGCTTTCCGTCTCGCCGGGCTCGATCATGATCGCCTCGGGGACGATCAGGGGGAAATAGATGGTGGGTGGGTGGAAGCCGTAGTCCAGGAGACGCTTGGCCATGTCCGAGGTGTGAACGTTGCTCTCACGGACCTGCCGGCGCCCGGAGAAGACGCATTCGTGCATGCATGTCCGCGGGTACGGGAGATCGAAATGAGGCTCCAGGCGGGCCTTGACGTAGTTCGCATTCAGTACCGCCGTTTCGGCGACGTGCCGGAGACCTTCCGCTCCCAAGGTCCGAATGTACGTATAGGCCTTCACCATGACGCCCACGTTGCCGTAGAAGGCCCGGACGCGGCCGATCGTATCCGGCGCTTCGGAATCCCACCGGTAGCCCGCATCGGTCATGACGACCCGGGGAACGGGCAGGAAGGGGATCAGTTCCTTTGATACCCCCACGGGACCGCTTCCAGGGCCCCCGCAGCCATGGGGCGTCGAGAAGGTCTTGTGCAGGTTGAGCTGGATCACGTCGAACCCCAGGTCCCCCGGCCGGGCCATGCCCAGGAAGGCGTTGGCGTTGGCGCCGTCCCCGTAGAGAAGCCCCCCCCGTTCGTGGACGATCGAGGCGACGGCGGTGATGTTGCGCTCGAAGAGCCCCAGGGTGTTCGGGTTTGTCAGCATGAGCCCGGCGACCTCCTCCGACATGAGCGACCGGAGATGGTCCAAGTCCACGCCGCCCTCACTGTTGGATCGGACCGTTGTCACGGAGTAGCCGCAGAGGGCCCCCGAGGCGGGATTCGTGCCGTGGGCGGAATCGGGGATCAGAATCCGCGACCGCTTTTCTCCCCGTTTCTCGAAGTACTTCTTGATCATCATGACGCCCGTCAGCTCCCCGTGGGCGCCCGCGGCGGGCTGGAGGGCGAAGTCGGCCATGCCGAAGATTTCGGCGAGGGCCTGTTTCAGTTCGAAGAGGAGTTGAAGGGTTCCCTGGGCGAAGGACTCCGGGGCGTACGGATGGAGGCCGGCGAAACCGGCCATCCGGGCCGTTTCCTCGTTGAGCTTGGGATTGTACTTCATGGTGCAGGAGCCCAGGGGGTAGAATCCCATGTCGACACCGAAATTGCGCCGGGAGAGGGCCGTGTAGTGGCGGATCAGGTCCACTTCCGCAACCTCCGGCAGGTCCACGTCACCCCTCAGCAAATCCGGGCTGATCGCGTTCTCCAGTGGCGGGGCGGGGACATCGCTCGCCGGAACGGCCGTTGCCTGCCTGCCGGGCCGGCTCTTCTCGAAGATCAGTTCCATGACGGATTCCCCGTGTCGTCCTATTTTTTTCGAAGGAGTTCGTACTCTTCCCGGTTCAGGTAACCGTCTCCGTTGCGGTCGGCGTTCCGGAAGGACTCCGGGGTGACGTCCCGGACCCAGATCTTGATTTCCTCGAAGCTGATTTTCCCGTCGTCGTTGACATCGATCTGCCCGAAGGTGACCAGGGCGTCCATCCGAACGATCCGGTCCGCCGGCAGGGAGTAGTGGGTCTGTACGATCTGCCAGCTCTTTGACTTCTTCCGGAGGACGGTCGTCAGGCGGCCGCCGACGCTCTGGGGGGCGCCCCCGATGACGCATGAAATTCGCAGGTCCGCGGCTACCCAGACGACGGATCCCTGTGCTCCGGAGGACAGGACGGACCAGCCGATCGACTTGATCCGGTCGATCCGGGCGAAATCCCGGGCATAGGCCCTGCCCAGCGCTTCCCTTCCGATGAACTGCTCGTCCCGGTTCGTGCCGATGGCCGTGACGTCCGCGTCATGAAGGGCCATGATCCCTTTCAGGTCCTTCTTGATGTAGAGGTCGATGAATTGGTCGAAGGTGATCATGGCTTCCTCGACGGCCCGGGAGGAGGCATTGGCGGCGCCGGCGGCAGGCGGACCGTAAAGGAACGCGGCCGTTACAATCAGAAACGCCGATAGAGAGGTGAAAAGAAGTCCGAATCTCCAAGTGGTCGGTGTCGCTTTCATGAAGCCCTCCTTGCTGAATTTCATCTGCTCGGGGACGGGAGGGTCTCCCTCCCCGGTTCATGCGGAAATGGTCCGGAGCCGCTCCAGGATGGGAAGATCGTCCGGATGCTCCGGAATAACGATGCCGTGGGGGATGGGCCGATCATCCCGGTCCACGTGCACAAACGTCAGGAATCCGTCCACGAGCAGCCTCATGTCGTTCTGCAGGAACACCTGGATATAGGCCAGAAGGCTGGTCCGCCCCGCCCTGACGATGCGGCTCTCGTAGCGGATGATGGAGCCGCTCGGCACGGGTTTCTTGAACACCAGCCCGTGGATGTTGACGCAAAGAATGTTCGCCGGTGAGGTGAGGCCGGCGGCGGCGATGAATCCCGATTCGACAAACCACTCGGCGTTCCGTCCGGCGAAGAGGGTGCCGTGGTGGTTCAGGTCCGCGCCCTTGACGAGGCGGGTGACGATGTGCGTGGGAGGCCTGGAATCGCCCATGCTCATTCTCCCTTTACCCGGCGGATGGCCCCGCCCCCGACAGGATCTCCACGACCCTGTCCACGTCGCTTTTGGACAGCATCTCCGTTGCGCAGAAAAGGAGGCCGTCCCCCAGTTCCGGATAATCGAGTCCCGGCTCGCAGCCGCCGATGATTCCCTCCCTTTCGAGCAGCGCGTTGACACCACGGGGGTCGGGACACCGGAGAACGAATTCGTTGAATACGGGGCCGCTGAAAACGGGCTTCCAGCCCGGCAGGGAGAGGAGGCGGTCCTTGAGATAGAGGGCCTTCCAGACGTTCAACTCCGCCAGCGCCTTCAGGTTCTTACCGAGGCTTGCGAGGTAGACCGAGGCGGCCAGGGCGCAGAGGGCCTCATTGGAGCAGATGTTGGACGTGGCACGCTCCCGACGGATGTGCTGCTCCCGCGTCTGGAGGGTCAGGACGAAGGCCCGCTCCCCGTCCCGGTCCACGGTGGCCCCGGCGAGACGTCCCGGGATCTTGCGCAGAAACTTCTCCGAGGCGGCGAAGATCCCCAGGTAGGGACCGCCATAGGCCAGGGGATTGCCGAAGCTCTGCCCTTCTCCCGCAACGATGTCCGCCCCCGAGGCCCCCGGCGGCTTCAGGATCCCCAGCGACAGGGCCTCGGTGAAACAGGCCACGAGCAGGGCTCCGGCGCTGTGGACCGTCCCCTCCAGGGAGGAGAGGTCTTCGATGATGCCGAAATAATTGGGGGACTGAAGGATGACCGCCGCCGTGCGGCCGTCGATGGCTTCCTGCAGCGCCTTTCCGTCCACCCGGCCGTCGGGACCGAAAGGGATCTCCGTCACGTCGTACCCGTTCGCCCAGGCATAGGTGGAGAGCACCCGGCGGTATTCCGGGTGGACGGAGCGGGCCGCGACAATCCGGTTCCGTCCCAGGGTCTTGGCGGCCAGGACCGCCGCTTCCGCCGTGGCGGAGGCGCCGTCGTACATGGACGCGTTGGCCACCTGCATCCCCGTCAGGCCGGCGATCATGGTCTGGTATTCGTAGATGGCCTGGAGGATGCCCTGGCTGATTTCCGCCTGGTAGGGCGTATAGGCGGTGTAGAATTCGGACCGGCCCGTCACGTGGCCCACGACGGCGGGGATATAGTGCCGGTAGGCCCCCGCCCCCGCGAGGACGATGCGTCCCGGACGGTTCCGGGAGGCCATCTCCTCCAGCAGGGAGAAGGCCTCCTGCTCCGCCAGGGGAGGCGGCAGGCTCAGGGGGGCCTTCCGCAGCAAGGATTCCGGAATGTCCGAAAAGAGGTCCTCCACCGAGGCGACGCCGATGGTCTCCAGCATCCGCCGCCTGTCCCGCTCGGTATGGGGCACGTATTCCATGGCACCTTCCTGAAATGGTTTACCGCTTCCTTCAGCCGGCGGGTGCGTTTCTCACCTATGCCCACGATCTTGCCCGGCCAGTTCCGGCAGGTTTTTTATGAAGACGCCTTTGCCAAGGCTGTTCAAAAGGGGACGAGGGCAACGCGGCAGACGGCGCTTTTTCAACAGCCTAATGGGATTCCTGGAGGATCATCTCACTATACGCTTCCGCGTCCATCAGCCCGTCCAGTTCCGACGGGTTGTCCATTTTGATCCGGGCGATCCAGCCGTCGCCGAAGGCATCCTGATTGATCAGCTCCGGCTGGGTCTCCAGCTCTGCGTTGACGGCGACGACCTCGCCGCTCACCGGGGCGTAGATGTCGGAAACGGACTTCACGGACTCGACCACGGCGAAGGGTTCCGACTGGCGGACGCTCCTTCCTGTCTGCGGAAGCTCCACGAAGACGATGTCCGTCAGCATTTCCTGGGCGTAATCGGTGATTCCCACCGTGACCGTCCCGTCGGGCCCGGCGAGGGCCCATTCGTGTTCCCGGGAGTACCTTCGGTCCGTCGGATTCGGTTTGGCCATGGGTGCTCCTTATATGAAGGTATTGTAGAACTCGTTTTTCTTTTCTTTTCGGTAGAAGGGAAGCGGGACGACCGTCGCCCGGGCCTCGCTCTGCCGGATCCGGATGGTAATGGAGGTGCCCGGCTCGCGGCAGTCGGGTGCTACAAAGGCCAGCCCTACGGGTCTCTGCAGGGTCGGTGCGAAGGTTCCGGAGGTAACCTCGCCGATGACCGCTCCGTCCCGGCATACGGGGTAGCCGTGTCGGGCGATGCCCCGGTCTTCCATCTGAAAGCCCACCAGCTTGCGGCGGATTCCTTCCCGCTTCTGCCGGGCCAGGGCGTCGCGGCCGATGAAGTCCTTCTCGAGGTTCACAAGCCAGCCGTAAACGACTTCGTAAGGGGTAACGTTCTCGCACATCTCGTTCCCGTAGAGCATCATCCCCGCTTCCAGGCGGAGCGTGTCCCGGGCGCCGAGCCCGGCGGGCCGGATTCCCTGGGCCCGGCCGGCCTCGAGGAGCAGGTCCCAGACGAGGCCCGCCTCCCCGGATGCCATATAGACCTCGAAGCCGTCTTCACCGGTATATCCGCTGCGGGAGAGAACCGCCGGGACGGATCCGACCGACGTTTCCAGGAAGGTGTAATACGTCAGGGACTTGAGAAGAACCGGGACCAGGCCCTGGAGAATCCCCTCCGCCCGGGGACCCTGGATGTCGATCTTGCCGACGACGTCCGACCGGTCGATGATGTCCACCTGGCGGAACCCCGCCTGCTCCCGGATGCCGAGGAGCCACCGGTAATCCTTTTCCCTGGTGGAGGCGTTGGTCACCAGCCGATATCGATCGCCGCCGAAGTGGTATACCGTCAGGTCGTCCAGGATTCCGCCCTTTTCGTTCACCAGCAGGCTGAGCCTCATCTGCCCGGTCTCGAGGGCCGCCAGGTCTCGGGTCAGGGCCTTCTGGAGGAACGGCAGGGCCTCGGGCCCCGATACGTCGATTTCCCCCATGTGGCAGGTGTCGAACAGGGTGACCCGCTCCCGGGTGGCGTGGTGCTCCTCGATGACGTTGGAGTACTGGACGGGCATGGCCCAGCCTCCGAAATCGATGATTCGGGCGCCCAGGGCTTCATGGCGGCCAAAGAGAGGAGTCTTGTTCATCGTCTGTTCCGGAAGGGACATCGTTCGGGGGCCGGCGCTGTTTCGGTCGAGCCCGTCATTACAGGAACCGGTAGATGGCCGACAGGATCAGGAGAAGCACGGCGACAAAGATGAAAACATCCACTTTTTTGTAGGCTTTTGCTCCGGCCACCACATAGCCGCAGCCGTCGCAGACGGCGAGTTTTCCTTCGACCGGGGCGCCGCAATGCGGGCAGGCGGGACGCCCGTCGGCCTTGGGGATTTTCCGGGAAACGCTTTTCTGCAGTTCCTCGTGGATGTCGTAACGCCATTCACAGTCTTCGGTGGGGCATCTCCCTTTGGGATCCATGGTATCGGTCCAGATGAAACTCTTCTGACAGAGAGGGCAGGTAATCTTCTGCATGAGACGTCTCCATGAACGGGATAAGGGAGATACTTGCGGGAAACGGGATTCCGTTTGCGCTTCACACGTACACCAATTCCCGGACCATTTCAAGGAGCAAAACGCCGGAAACCAGCAGGGGCGTTTGATGCCGGAATCGATAGCCGGAGCAGGAGCGCCCGGAAGCGGGACTCCCTCCGTCGGCCAACGCGGTCGTTGATTTGTTCGGTGGAATGGGTTATACCTTGCATCCGTTTCACGGGGCAAACCAGGTTGTCCCCAGCCTGCAATCCCTGCCGCTCCTGTGAAACGACAAGTGAAACGCGGAGTTGACCATGATCCGGTTCGAAGCCGTCCACAAGTGGTTCAAGGATCTGCATGTTCTCAATGACATCAATCTTCATGTAAAACAGGGCGAGGTCGTGGTTGTCTGCGGTCCCTCGGGATCGGGGAAATCGACCCTCATCCGCACGATCAACAAGCTGGAGCCCATCCAGAAAGGCAGGCTTGTCGTCGACGGTCAGGACCTGTCGGACCGGAAGACGGACATCAACCGCCTCCGGGCCGAAATCGGCTTTGTCTTTCAGCAGTTCAATCTTTATCCCCACCTGACTGCTATCAAGAACATTACCCTGGCCCCCACCAAGATCCGCCGGCTCCCGAAGAAGCAGGCTGAAGAGGAGGCCATGGCGCTTCTGGAGCGCGTGGGACTGGCGGACCGCCGGGATTCCTACCCCTCCCAGCTCTCAGGGGGGCAGCAGCAGCGGATAGCCATCGCCCGGGGGCTGGCCATGAAACCCAAGATCATGTGTTTCGACGAGCCGACCTCGGCCCTGGACCCGGAAATGATCGGCGAGGTTCTCCAGGTCATGCAGGGGCTCGCCCATACCGGAATGACCCTGATGGTGGTCACCCACGAGATGGGATTTGCCCGGGAAGTGGCGGACCGCGTTATCTTCATGGATTTCGGGGTCGTTCTCGAGGAGGCAACCCCGGAGGAGTTCTTCCGGAATCCCAGGCATGAAAGGGCCCAGCTCTTCCTGAAAGAGATCCTGTCGCCCATGCACTAACCTTAAATAAATGAAGGAGGAAGGAACATGAAAAGGACGGCGGTATGGTTGATGGCGGTGCTTTTCGTCGTGGCCCTCTGCGGCGCGGCTGCAGCCGCGGACACGCTGGCGGACGCGAAGAAGAAGGGCGTCTTCGTCTGCGGCGTGAAGGATTCGACGCCCGGGTTCGGTTACATCGACGAGAAAAGCAGGGATATCGTCGGCTATGACGTCGATTTCTGCCGGGCCATTGCGAAGAAGATGGGAGTCAAGCTGGAGCTGAAGTCCGTAACGTCGGCCTCGCGGATTCCCCAGCTCATCGCCGGCAACATCGACATGATCGCCGCCACGATGACGAAAACGGCCGACCGGGCCAAGCAGATCGACTTCAGCTATACCTACTTCTTTACCGGCCAGAAATTCATCACCCGGAAAGGGGAGGTGAAAAAACTGCAGGATCTGGCGGGCAAGAGAATCGGCACCGCCAAGGGCTCGACCTCGGAGCAGAACGCCAAGAAGGCCCTGCCGACGGCGACCATCCTGTCCTTTGACGATTATCCCCAGGCGTTCCTGGCCCTCCAGCAGGGAAAGGTCGCGGCGGTGACCACCGACGAGTCGATCCTGGCCAACATCCTGGCCAAGGCCCCGGACAAGACCAAATACGAGATCCCCGACATCCAGATCTCCGATGAGCCTTACGGCCTCGGAATGCGGAAGGGTGACAAGAACCTGGTCGACTTTGTGAACAAGACGATCGTGGAGATGGAGAAAAAGGGCGAGGCGAAAAAGATCTTCGACAAGTGGTTCGGACCCAAGGGGATGGCCTTCCACATGGCTCGCACCTTCAAGATCACGACAAAGAAAGAGCCCTGGGAGCAGTAAAAAGCGGTGTTCAGCTATCAGTTCGACTGGTCGGTCGTCACCTCGGGCCAGTATTTCGAATGGCTCGTATCGGGGTTCAAGATCACACTTGAGCTCTCCGTCTGGTCGATTGTCTTTTCATTCCTGCTGGGCCTGATCATTGCCATCATGAGGATGAGCAATGTCAGGCCCATTCTCTGGTTTTCCCACGCGTACCTGGAATTCTTCCGCAACACGCCGCTTCTGGTCCAGATCTTTTTCTGGTATTTCGGGTCGTACCAGATCCTTCCGACGGCCGTGAACGACTGGCTCAACAGCGTGAATTTCGAGTTCGCCGCGGCGGTCATCGCGCTCACGATCTACACCTCGGCCTTCATCGCCGAGGATATCCGCTCCGGCGTCCGCTCCATCCCGAAGGAGCAGATGGAGGCCGCCCGGAGTTCCGGGTTCTCGTATCTTCGCTCCATGCGCTACATCATCCTGCCCCAGGCTGTCCGGCTGACGATCCCGCCTCTGATCAACCAGTTTCTGAATGTGACGAAGAACTCGTCCCTGGCCATGACGATCGGTGTGGCGGAGATCACCTACCAGGCAAGGCAGGTAGAGAGCTATACCTTCAAAGGCTTCGAAGCGTTCACGGCGGCAACCCTGGTCTACCTTGTTCTGTCGCTGGTCATCGCCGGACTGATGACGATTTACAACCGGAAGGTTCTCAGTCCCATGATGGGAGGGAAGTGACCATGGACGGGGGCTTCGACTTCACGGTCATCTGGAACAACATCGCCCACTTCATGATCGGACGCTACCCCAAGGGGCCCATGGGTGGCGTGCTCCTGACGCTCTACCTGGCGGTTGTGTCCCTCATCCTGTCCTTTTTCGGGGGATTGATCCTGGGGCTCCTGTGTGTGGTCCGGAATCCCCTGATCCGCTACCCTACCGTGGCGGTGGTCAATCTGGTCCGGGGAATTCCGCTTCTCCTGGTGATCTTCTGGATGTACTTCCTCCTGCCCTTCGTGATGGGGAGGACCATGCCGGAAGCCTGGACGGTCATTGCCGCTCTGTCGCTGTTCACCTCCGCCTACATGTCGCAGATCGTCCAGGCGGGGATCGAGGGGATTCCGAAGGGGCAGACGGAGGCGGCCCTCTCGACGGGCCTTCGTCCCTGGCAGGCCATGGTGTTCATCATTCTGCCCCAGGCCCTCCGGAACATGATCCCGTCGTTCGTCAACCAGTTCGTCTCCATGATCAAGGACACGTCGCTGGCGTTCATCGTGGGTGTCTCCGAACTGACCCATGTGGCCACGCAGGTCAACAACCGGACCATGATCTATCCGGCGGAGATCTTCTTATTCATCTCCGTCGTCTATTTCATCATCTGCTTTGCTTTCACGACCCTGTCGCGGTGGTTGGAGACGAGGCTGGCCTGGCGGAAAGCCATCTGACGGGCCGTTGAAAAACACCCGTCTGCTGCGTTTCCCTCATCGAAAGCGGGGCGTGCTTCACCCCGATTCCCGGGAGATGCGTTCCTGCCGCTTCATGAGGCATTTTTGAATTTCCTTGGCAGGGGCGGTGCCTCGTAAGTGTCCGTTACGACCTCTATGTAGGCCCCGCTGCCGCATTTCTCCGCCTTTCCGACGGCGTCATCGAACTCACCGCACGTGGTCGCCCGGGCGGCAAACCAGCCTTCGCATCCCAGTGCCTCGGGCAGCTTGTGGTAACGCCATTGCGCCAGGTCGTTGTAGTATATGCCGGGATCCTTGCAGAGGAGGCGCTCGATCAGGTATCCGTTGTTGTTGATTACGAACAGGATCGGCTTCAGTCCGTAGCGGTGGAACATGCAGATCTCCTGGGCCGTGAGCTGGTGGGAGCCTTCACCGGTGACAAGGATGGTTCTCCGGCTCGGGTCGGCCAGGGCCGCGCCGAAGGCGGCCGGCGTGGCCCAGCCGATGGAGCCCCACAGAGACTGATTATGAAACGTCGAGCCCGCGGGCATCCGGGCGAAAGCGAACCCCATGGACGCGGTGCCCGTCTCGACCATCACGATGTCTTCCGGTTTCAACATCCGTTCCAGTCGCGGGTACAGGTAGGACGAGGTGATTTTGTCGGCCGGGCTGCCTTCCGGCTCACCGAGTCCCTGGAGCCGCGGGGCTTTCACGTCCGTGCGCCGGGGGAGCCTTCCCGCCAGCGCCGTCAGCACATCGCGGATTTCCACGTTTTTGTAGACGGCATACCCCACCCGTACATGGTGAAGCGCGATGTTGATGCTTTTTGCCGGGTCGATTCTGGCAGTGAAGCCACCGGAACTCAGGTCCGTCATGAGCGCACCGATTTCGATGACGCAGTCACACCCCTCGACGAATTCGCGAACCTCCTCGTTCATGAGACGTCCGTCATAGATTCCCATATAGCCCGGATGGGTCTCGTCCAGTACGGACTTGTCCATGATCATGGCGGCATATGGGAGTCCCGAAGCGGTCACCAGATCGGTTACGGTTTTTTTCAGCCCGCAGCGGGAAACGATGATGCCCGGCAGGAAACAGGAGGATCCGGCACGGCACACGGTATCGACGATGGCGTCCACTGCCTTTTCGAGAGCCGAGGGGTCGCTCTCACGGGTCTCGACGGCAGGAACCGATCCCATCACCGGCATCTCCGCATAATCGGCGGGGAAGGCCATGTAGACCGGTCGTCGGTGATAGAAAGCCGCCGCAATCAGCCGCTCCGTTTCCCGGATGCAGTTGTCCGGGGTCAGGATCGCACGTCCGCAGACCACGGGCTCGGTCATATGATAAAAAAAATCGAATTGGCCGTTGCCGAACGTGTGATGAACCAGACTCCTGGCTTTCCTGGTTCCGCTCGATGGCATGCCCACCAGGTGAAAGACCGGAAGGTGCTCTGCATAGGAGCCGGCAATCCCGTTGATGGCGCTGAGCTCGCCCACCCCGTAGGTGGTGCTCAGTGCGCCGGCGCCCCGGATGCGGGCGTATCCGTCCGCCGCGTAGGCAGCGTTCAGTTCATTGCAGTTGCCGATCCAGCGAAGGCTGCCGTCCGTGCAGATCGCGTCGTTGACCGGAAAGGAAAAGTCTCCCGGCACCCCGAAAATGTCGTTGATGCCGATGGCCGAAAGACGCGAAAGTACATATTGAATCACGGTCTTGTTCATGTCCCTATCCCTCCTTGCCGAATGGAGAACCCTGTCAGATGTTACCTCCTGGAAAACCGGAGACTTCGTATTGCGAACCGCCCCGGCCCTGTCCCGCAACAAAGGAAAACCAGGCATACCCCGGATAGTGAAGGAATTCCGGGAAAACGTCCCTCCGTCCGTCGTCCGTCAAGCTGAGCGTCCTTCGGAGGATGAACACCCCGGGGCATCATGCAATTCCCCGCCGGCCGGCCGATCCGGTCGACTGATGGCAGGCTGGCGTGCGAATGGGGCACCTCGGGCAGACTTTGTTCCCGAACCGGCACGGACCGGGCTACATCCAAATGCCAGTGCCGTCCAAGTCTCGGATGCTCCCGGGGATCAATGAGGCAGGGTGTTCGGTGATCGCGGGCACGAATCTTGAGATCAAACCTGTAATATGAACCTTTTGGCAGGATTCATACCATTCCTATGTCATCTTTGTCGAGAGAATAGCGAGGGATTCGGACGTTACTGCCTGGTTCCGTATTCGTTTGTGTCGCACTGGAGGGCGACAAATGAAATCCGTCCGCCTCTTCTAAAAACGTCCGCCGAGAACCTCCGCGAAGAATCGTTCCTTCTTCTTTGGATACCAGAGGCTTCCCTCATAATCGACGATAAGCCTGCCGTCCAGGTGATCCATCTCGTGCTGCGCGATGCGGGCCAGGAAGTCCAGGTAGCGGCGGTTGAGCTTCTTCCCTTGCCGGTCGAGAGCCCGGACCTTGATTTCCGGGAAGCGGTCGATCTCCACCTGGATGTCGGGGCAGGAAAGGCAGCCCTCCGCCCCCTTCACCGGTTCGCCCCGGGACTGGGTGATCCGCGGGTTGACCAGGACGTCGTAGTCGCCCTCTTTCCTCGACCAGTTTTTCTCCTCGAAGTCCTTGTTGCGAAACACGATGATCCGCTCGCTGATGCCGATCTGCGGGGCCGCGAGGCCCAGGGCGTCATTCCGCTCCAGGAAGGTTTTCACCAGGGTCTCGATATTCCGGAGTGTCTCCGGCGTGAACGGAGACGCAGCCTCCCGGCAGGGAGTCCTCAGGACGGCGGCGTCGCCGACGTTTCGGCCGGTTTCGGTCCACAAGGTCAGAACTCTTCTTTCCAACATGCCGATTCGTATGTTCCTTTCCGGTTTATGAGTTTTCCGTCCCTATAGCACCGGGGGGCGCCCGTTGCAAGGGAGCGGGCGAAACCCCTTGATTATTTGCGGAGCCTCTGTTAGCCTCTGCCCCTCACCAACGGAAGAACCCATGTTGACCTCACTGATTCACCGGATCATCAGCAGGCAGGCCAAGGCGGAATTTGCCGGGGCCATGAATTTTGAAGGCGGCCCTCCTCCGGAGCTTCCGGACTGTACCGATTCGGAGTCGCGGCTTCTCTACCTCCACATTCCGTTCTGTGAGCGGCTGTGCCCTTACTGTTCCTTCAACCGGTTCGTCTTCCAGGAAAAAGTCTGCCGCCGCTATTTCAAGGCCCTGAGGAAAGAGATGGGCCTCTACCGGTCCCGGGGATACGATTTCCAGGGTATCTATGTCGGAGGCGGAACACCGACGGTTCTGCCCGAGGAACTGGCGGAGACCCTCCTTCTGGCGCGAGAAACGTTCGGAATTAAAGAGATATCTGTGGAGACGAACCCGAATCACCTGACGGACGGGAATGTGGAGATCCTGCGGCGGGCCGGCGTGAATCGCCTGTCAGTGGGTATCCAGAGCTTCGACGACGGGCTCCTCCGCCAGATGGAGCGCCGCGACAAGTATGGCAACGGGGAGGAGATTCTCGGCCGTCTCCGGGCGTACCAGGGGGCGTTCGACACCCTCAACGCCGACATGATATTCAACTTTCCCACCCAGACGCCAAAGATGCTTGATCGGGACCTGGATATTCTTCTGGAGAGCGGAGTGGATCAGGTGACCTATTATCCCCTGATGGTGTCCGATTCGACCCGTCAGATGGTCACCCGGACGCTCGGCTATGTGGACATGAAACAGGAGGGCCTGTTTTACCGTCAGATTCTCGAACGGATCCGTCCAACCTACCGGATGTCCTCGGCCTGGTGTTTCTCCCGCAAACCCGCCCTCATCGACGAGTACATCGTGGATTATGACGAGTATGCCGGCCTGGGCAGCGGATCCATCGGCTATCTCCACGGCACCTGTTACGCAAACACCTTCGACGTGGCCGAGTACGTCGCCCGGGTCGGGCGGGGCGAGGTACCGCTGATGGCCTCCCGGACGTTCAGCCTGCAGGAGAGAATCCGCTATGATTTCCTGATGAAGCTGTTCGGCATGGAGCTCAGCGAATCCAGCCTGCGGAAAAAATACAGCGCCGTATACCCGTATCTCTGGAAAGATATTGCCGCCTTTGCGGCGGCGGGGGGCCTTCGCTACCGGGACGGCACGTTTTTCCTGACGGAGCGGGGCTGCTATTACTGGGTTATCCTGATGCGGGAGTTTTTCACCTCGGTGAACAATTTCCGCGATTTCTGCCGCGACGCCATCGTTTCCCCCCTGGTATGGTGAGGCCAGTGTCCCGAATCAGTCGTTCCCGTCGGCGGATCTGGCGGGAATCGCATTCCCGCTCCGGCAGGGGAATCCGCCCGCATCGGGACGGAGCGGGACGGCTCCGGTGCACGTGTGAAATCCCGGCTACGGGCGGCGAAGGTGTGATCGTGAGAATCGGATCCCGGGAGGGAGGGGCATGAACATGGAGGACGAAAAAAAATCCCGGCTGCGAAAACTGCCGAAAATCGATGAGATGATGCTTCTCCTGGAAAAGCGTGAATTCCTCCGGCAGATGCCCAGGGAATTTGTCCGGGAGGCCTGCCGCTCGGCCGTCGACGACCTGCGCCGCCGGATCCTGGCGATGGAGACAGGAAATGATTTCCCCGTTCCGGATCTGCAGGCCGTGGCGGATGCCGTGGAAAAGAGGATGGCCGATTTGCGTTCCCCCCGGCTCAAGCGGGTTGTCAATGCGACCGGTGTGATTCTTCACACGAACCTGGGGCGGGCCCCCTTGAGCCGGGAGGCGGTCCGCCGGGTGGCGGAGGTAGCCGGCGGATACTCGAACCTGGAATTTGATCTGGAGAAAGGGGAGCGGGGACTCCGGTACGACCACATCCGGGATCTGCTCCTCCTCCTGACCGGGGCGGAGGAGGCGCTGGTGGTGAACAACAACGCCGCTGCCGTTCTCCTGGTTCTCAACACCCTGGCGGAAGGCCGGGAAGCCGTCGTCTCCCGCGGAGAGCTGGTCGAGATCGGCGGTGAGTTCCGTATCCCCGAGGTCATGGAGAAGAGCGGTGTCCGTCTCCGGGAGGTCGGCACAACCAACCGGACCCGCCTGGGAGACTACGAACGGGCCGTCACGGAGCAGACGGGGCTTATTCTCAAGGTGCACACGAGCAACTTCCGCATTGTCGGATTCATGGAAGAGGCGACCGTTTCCGAACTCGTCGCGCTGGGGGGCAGGACGGGCATCCCGGTCATGTACGACCTGGGCAGCGGTTGTCTGATGGACCTGGGGCCCTTCGGGCTGGAGCGGGAGCCCACGGTCCGGGAGGTCGTCGCCTCCGGGGCGGATGTGGTGACCTTCAGCGGGGACAAGCTCCTGGGCGGGCCGCAGGCGGGGATTATCCTGGGCCGGCGGGAGAGCCTGGAAAAAATCCGCAGGAACCCCCTCAACCGGGCCCTGCGAATCGACAAGCTTACCCTGGCGGCCCTCGAGGCGACCCTGGTCGCCTATCTTGAGCCGGGCCGTGCCCTTCAGGAAATCCGGGTCCTGAAGGCCCTGTCGGAGCCTCTGGAGGGTGTGCGAAAACGCGCCCGGAGGCTGATGGCCCTTGTACGACGGTCGGGGATCGAAGGAGTCGGCCTGTCCCTGAAACCGGGCACCGCAATGGCCGGCGGCGGCTCCCTTCCCGCCCGGGACATCCCGACCTGGCTGGTCGCTGTGAAGATGGACGGCCTTTCGTCCGCCGCCCTGGGAGAACGACTCCGGCGGCTTCCGCTGCCGGTCGTCGTCCGGATCGTCAACGAGGAAGTTCTCTTCGACGCACGGACCCTGGACGAGGCCGATCTCCACGCGGTTCGGGACGCCCTGCTGGCGGTGTCGGCATCGTGATTGCAGATTCGAAGACGGAGCGATATACGGTTACCGACGGCGATGAGGGAGTGCGCCTGGATGTTTACCTGACCGGCCGTGACGCAGGCCTTTCAAGATCGCAGATCCGGAAGGCCGTCGAGGAGGGCCGGGTTCTCGTCGCTGGCCGGCAGGTCAAGGCGGGCCACCGGCTCCGCACCGGAGAAACCGTGGAACTGGTGATTCCGGAACCGGCGCCGTCGGATGTTCTGCCGGAGGCGATTCCCCTGTCCATTGTTTTCGAGGATGAACACCTGCTGGTGGTGGACAAGCCGGCGGGAATGGTGGTCCACCCCGCGGCGGGCCATTCCAGCGGGACCCTCGTGCACGCCCTTCTCCACCACTGCCGGGATCTCTCCGGAATCGGCGGAGTGCTTCGGCCGGGGATCGTCCACCGCCTGGACCGGGATACGTCGGGGCTGCTCCTGGTCGCCAAGACGGACGAGGCTCATCGAGGCCTCACTACGCAGTTCCGGGACCGCCGGATCGATAAGACCTATCTCGCCCTGGTGCTGGGAACGCCACCGACGGAGAACGGGGAGATCCTCCTGCCCGTGGGTCGGCATCCGGTGGACCGGAAGAGAATGTCCACGCGGAGTTCCCGGGGCCGGGAGGCGGTCACCCGCTGGAGCGTTCGGGAGCGCTTCGGCGCCGCAACGTTGCTGGAGGTTGACCTTTTGACGGGCCGGACCCATCAGATCCGGGTTCATCTGAGTTCCCAGGGCTACCCTGTGGCGGGGGACCCCGTTTACGGGAAATCCGGCTGGTTGAGGTCCGTGGCGGATACGGAAACACGCTCGATCCTTCGGAGTCTGAAGCGCCAGGCCCTGCACGCGGCGCGGATCGCTTTCCGGCACCCCGTTCACGGGACCTTGCTTTCCTTTCAGTCACCCCTGCCGGAGGATCTGGCGGTTCTGTGCGATGCCCTCCGGGGGAGGCGGATGCATGTTTGAGCTTGTGCGGAGGGGGGCCGTCTCGTACCTGGAGTGTACGCCCCTGAGGGAGCTGGGTTTCGTGACCCATGCCTTCTGCACGCGCCGGGAGGGCACGAGCACGGGGGTCTTCGAGAGCCTCAATTTCAGTACCCTGGAAGGGGATCCGGAGGAATGCGTCCGGGCGAACTGGGACCGGACGGCGGAGGCTTTCGGCCTGTCCCGCCGCCAGTTTTTCAACGTCCACCAGGTGCATGGGAACGACGTCCTGGCCATCGATGACCCGGCGTTTATGACCTTTACCTGCCAGCCCCTGAAGTACGACGCGATCGTAACGGACCGGCCGGGGCTCGCGCTCTGCATCCGGACGGCGGACTGCGTTCCCATTTTCCTGGCGGATTCCAGGAAAGGAGTGGTCGCGGCGGTCCACGCCGGCTGGAGAGGCACATCCCTGGGCGTCGCCGGCCGGGCTGTCGACTGCCTCCGGGAGCGTTTCTCTTCGGATCCGCGGGATCTCCTGGCGGCGGTGGGTCCTTCCATCGGGCCGTGCTGCTATGAAGTGGATGAACCCGTCCACCGGGCCATGGAGGCCCTGGGACCCGGCCAGACATCCTTTCTGGACCCGGCGGGGTCGGGGAAGTGGAAGTTCGACCTAGCGGCGGCAAACCGTTTTCAGCTGCTGGAGCGGGGGCTTTCTCCGGAGCGGATCCATCTTTCCGGCGTCTGTACGTCCTGTGAAGCGGAGCGCTGGTTTTCCCATCGCCGGGATGCGGGGCGGACAGGCAGGCATCTGAATTTCATTTTTATGGACCGGACACCGCATATCCTGTAAAAGGTTAAAAAAGTCTTGACACCTCGGGGAGCATCGGATAGGGGGAGTTGGGAATTCTGAAAGGTAACTTCTAAGCCTCCCTTTTCAAGTGTTTCCAGCGTTCCATTTGGCAAACCGGTTCTAATCCAGATTCGTATTTCTGTCACATGGCCAATTCCACTTGAAGACAGTGGGAATCATGATGCCGGGAACCGTTACGCGCGCAGGCGTGTGATGTCGTTTCGGCCGGATCCGTGCAGCGACACGGAAAGGACATTCACATGAACATCGAGGAAATCAAAAGACTCCCTATCAGCGAATTGGCCAATCTGGCAAAGGATCTCAACGTGCCGGGCGCCGGGGGGATGCGGCGGCAGGATCTCATCTTTTCGATCCTGCAGGCCCAGTCGGACAAGAACGGCGTCATCTCCGGTTCCGGCGTTCTGGAAATCCTTCCGGACGGTTTCGGATTCCTTCGCGCCGTGGATTACAATTATCTTCCCAGCCCGGACGACATCTACGTGTCCCCATCCCAGATCCGGCGTTTCAGCCTGCGGACCGGCGATACGATCTCGGGAGAGGTCCGGCCCCCCAAAGAGGGGGAGAAATACTTCGCCCTGCTGAAGGTGGATTCGGTCAACTTCGAACATCCGGACGCCGCGCGGGATAAAATCCTCTTCGACAACCTGACGCCGCTTTACCCACAGGAGAAACTGGGCCTGGAGTCGGACACGGAGAACTTTTCGACCCGGATTATGGACCTCTTCACTCCCATCGGAAAAGGGCAGCGAGGCTTGATCGTGTCTCCCCCCCGGGCGGGGAAAACCGTTCTCCTGCAGGATATCGCCCACAGCATCGCCAAGAACCACCCCGAAGTGATCCTCATGGTGCTGCTCATCGACGAGCGGCCGGAGGAAGTCACGGACATGCAGCGGAGTGTCCAGGGAGAGGTCGTCTCCTCCACGTTCGATGAACCGGCCACCCGGCACGTCCAGGTTGCTGAAATGGTGATCGAAAAGGCGAAACGGCTCGTGGAGCACAAGCGCGACGTGGTCATCCTGCTGGACAGCATCACCCGGCTCGCCCGGGCTTACAACACCGTGGTTCCCCCCAGCGGCAAGGTCCTCTCCGGTGGCGTCGATTCCAATGCCCTCCATAAACCGAAGCGCTTCTTCGGGGCCGCCCGGAACATCGAAAACGGCGGAAGCCTGACCATCATCTCCACGGCCCTCATCGACACGGGAAGCCGGATGGACGAAGTCATCTTCGAGGAGTTCAAGGGAACCGGCAACATGGAGTTGCACCTGGACCGTCGCATCGCCGACCGCAGGATCTTCCCCGCCTTCGATCTCATCCGTTCGGGAACCCGCAAGGAAGAACTCCTGATCCCGAAGGTCAACCTGAACCGGGTTTGGATCCTCCGCAGGCTCCTCCAGGAGATGAATCCCCTGGACGCCATGGAGTTCATCATCGACAAGATCCGGAAGACCGACACGAACCAGCTCTTCCTGGATTCGATGAACCAGTAAAATACCGCTTGAATTTTCCGGCGGAATTGATTAGATGCACACCCCTTCGTTAGATGGTTCGCATATCACGGAAAAAGGAGAACGAGGTCCCATGAAAGAGGGAATCCATCCGGAATACAAGGAAACAACCATCACCTGCGTATGCGGGAACGTCATTGAAACGAAGTCCACCCGGCAGGACATCAAGGTCGAGATCTGCTCCAACTGCCATCCCTTCATTACAGGGAAGCAGAAGATCGTCGACACCGCCGGCAGAGTGGAGCGGTTCAAGAAAAAGTATGCCTCCCTGGAACAGAAAAAGGGAGAATAAACGGTTTCTCCGCTTGCGGGGGGCGTTCATGAGACCGGTCCGGCGGCCGGTTGCATGGAATGAGTGACAGGAAAAGACGAACCGGTCTCCGTTATGCCCCGATACACCCGCCTGTATACCATCATCCCCGGGGCAAAGCCCCTCGAAGTCTTCCGGACAACCACGGCCGGGCCGGGCGATTCGATCCGCCCGGCGTATCAGGATTTCCCAGTCCTTCTCCCGGATCCTCGGTATCCCCATGTTTAAGCGATTGAAAGACATCGATCAGCGGTTTCGAGAGCTGGAGGGGTTGCTCAGCAGCTCCGATGTTGTTACCAAACCCTCCCTGTATCAGAAGTACGCCAAGGAGCATTCCGACCTCCATGACCTGGTGGATGTCTGGCGGGAATACGAAAAACTGGGCGGGCAGATCGAGGAAGACCAGCGGATCCTCCGGGAGGACGACGAGGAACTGAAGGAACTTGTAAGGGGAGAACTGACTCAGCTCAAGGAACGAAGGACGCTCCTGGAAGAGCGCCTGAGATTCCTCCTGCTTCCGAAAGATCCGAACGACGACAAGAACGTCCTCCTGGAAATCCGTGCGGGTACGGGGGGAGACGAGGCGGGCCTCTTTGCGGCCGACCTTTTCCGGATGTACGCTCGATATGCGGAGCGTTCCGGCTGGCGGGTGGAGGTCGTGAGCGGCAGTCCTTCCGGAGGGGGGGGCGGCGGCGGCTTCAAGGAGATCATCGCGCTGATCGAGGGCCGCGGGGCATACAGCCGCCTCAAGTACGAGAGCGGCGTCCACCGGGTTCAACGGGTTCCGGCTACGGAATCCCAGGGCCGGATTCACACCTCGGCGGTCACGGTGGCGATTCTCCCGGAGGCGGAGGAGGTGGACGTTCAGATCGATCCGAACGACCTGCGGATCGACGTCTACCATTCCAGCGGTCATGGCGGTCAGAGCGTCAACACGACGGACTCGGCAGTACGAATCTCCCATTTGCCCACCGGCCTGATCGTCACCTGCCAGGACGAAAAGTCCCAGCTCAAGAACAAAGCGAAGGCGATGAAGGTACTCCGGGCGAGGCTCCTGGACATCATGGTCCAGAAGCAGAACGCAGAGATCTCGGAGGCCAGAAAGAGCCAGGTGGGGAGCGGAGACCGGAGCGAGCGGATCCGGACCTACAACTTTCCCCAGGGCCGGGTCACGGATCATCGCATCGGGCTGACCCTGTACAACCTGGAGAGCATTCTGGACGGCGAGATCCAGGGAATCATCGATTCCCTGACGACCCATTTCCAGGCAAATGCCCTCCAGGCGCCGACGTCCGCCTGAGATCAATTCATCCCGCGACCGGTGTGAATCGGGGGGAGTCATGGCAACCATCCGATCCGTCCTGCAAGAGGCGGCCGACACCCTTCGCCGTCACGGCTTGCCCTCTCCCCGTCTGGACGCCGAGGTCCTGTTGTGCCGATGTCTCCGGACCGATCGCACCCATCTCTATACGTACCCGGAGGAGATCCTCGGGGAGCATGCCGTCCGCGGCTTCCTGGGCTGGGTGGAAAGGCGGAGGAAGCAGGAACCGGTCGCCTATATCATCGGGGAGAAGGAGTTCTGGTCGATCCCCTTTGCCGTTAACCGGCATGTTCTGATTCCCCGCGCGGAGACGGAGATTCTCGTGGAGGAGGCGCTCCGGGTGGTGGGAGGGCGCTGCAACATCCTGGATGTCGGAACGGGAAGCGGTGCCGTGGCCGTAGCGTTGTCCCGGGAGCTGCCCCTGGCGAGGGTGGTGGCGACGGACCGGTCGGCCGCAGCGGCGGAGACGGCGGCGCGAAACGCACAACGGGCAGGAGTCGCCGATCGCGTATGTGTCTTGGTTGCGGATCTCCTGGAATCGATTCGCGGTCCTCTTGACATGATCGTCTCGAACCCTCCCTACATCCCGGATGATGAATTCGAAGAACTGCCTCCCGGGGTGAGGGAGTACGAACCGAAGGAGGCGCTCTGGGCCGCCGGAGACGGGACCGCGGTACATCGCCTGCTTATCGGGGGAGCCGCAGCCGTCCTGAAGGACGGAGGATGGCTCCTGATGGAAACCGGCGACCGTCAGGCGGAAAGGCTCGTGGAGGCTTTCCGCATGGACGGCCGGTATGACCGGATCGAAATCCGGAAGGATTATGGAGGCCGGGACCGGGTCGTGAAGGCCAGGAAAAGGGAGCTTGAGCATGGATAAGATCGTCATCCAGGGAGGGCGGAAGCTGGCCGGGGACGTGCCCGTCAGCGGTGCCAAGAATGCGGCGCTGCCCATTCTGGTTTCATCGCTGCTGACGGAGGGAACGAATACGTTCCGCAACATTCCGAATCTGGTGGACATCAAGACGGCGCGAAAGCTGCTGCACAATCTCGGCGTCCGTACGGAGGGAAACGGCACCGTTCAAGTGGACGCCACCGGGATCACCAGCTGCGAAGCCCCGTATGATCTGGTGAAGACCATGCGGGCGTCGATCCTGGTCCTGGGACCGCTGGTGGCCCGGATGGGCCAGGCGCGGGTTTCCCTGCCCGGCGGGTGCGCTATCGGGGCCAGGCCCGTCAACCTGCACATCAAGGCCCTGGAAGAGATGGGTGCGGAGATCCGCCTGGAAGAAGGGTACATCGAAGCGAAGGCGCGGCGGCTTCGCGGGGCCAGGATATATTTCGATCTCTCCACCGTGACGGGAACGGAGAACATCATGATGGCCGCGACCCTCGCCGACGGCACGACCATCCTGCAGAATGCCGCAAAGGAGCCTGAGGTGGTCAACCTTGCGGATGTTCTGAACGGAATGGGCGCCCGCATTTCCGGGGCGGGGACGGATGTGATCACCATCGAAGGGGTCCCGCGCCTTCATGCCGTCGAGGCGTCCGTCATCCCCGACCGGATCGAGGCCGGGACGTTCATGATCGCCGCGGGCATGACAGGCGGAGATATCCGCCTGACCGGATGCCTGGCGGGCCACCTGGATGCCCTGATCACGAAACTCCGGGAAGCAGGAATGACCATCGAAGCGGAGCCCGACGTCATCCGGGCCGCCGGTTCCCGGCGGATCCTGAGCGTCGATGTGAAGACCCTTCCTTACCCGGGCTTTCCGACGGACCTCCAGGCCCAGATCATGGCGATGATGACCCTCGGACAGGGCTTCAGCGTCGTTTCCGAGACGGTCTTCGAAAATCGCTTCATGCACGTGAGCGAACTGCTCCGGATGGGCGCGGATATCGATATTCAGGGAAACAGCGCGTTCGTGAGAGGGGTCCCGCGGTTGCTCGGAGCGCCGGTAATGGCCACAGACCTCCGGGCTTCGGCATCCCTGGTCCTGGCGGGGCTGGCGGCGGAGGGACGTACGGACGTTTCCCGCGTTTATCATCTCGATCGCGGCTACGAGTCGATGGAGAAGAAATTTGCCGCTCTCGGGGCCGATGTAAAAAGGGAGAAAGCGTAAGATGAGGATCATCCGGACGAGCGATTCCCGATTTGAAGAAGTGTTCCGGCAGATCGCCGGAAGGGGCCGTGTCTTTGAGGAGGAACTCTGGAAGACGGTGTACCGGATCGTTCGGGACGTGGCGGAGCGAGGGGATGATGCTCTGTTCGCCTATACGGAACAGTTCGACGGCTACCGGCTCGCACCGGGCGCCGTGGCGGCAACACCGGGGGAGATCGACGCCGCCGTATCCGCCGTTTCCCCGGAGGAATGGAAGATCCTCCATCTGAGCGCCGAGAGGATCGAACGGTATCACCGGAGGCAGATCCTCCCAGACCTGAGGATCGACGACGAAGAGGGTGTGCTTCTGGAACAGCGGGTCCTGCCGCTGGAGCGGGTGGGTGTCTATGCCCCGGGGGGGCTTGCCGCCTATCCGTCGACGGTGCTCATGGCGGCCATTCCCGCCCGGATTGCCGGGGTGAAGGAGATCCTGCTTGCATCGCCGGCCCGGGAAGGGCGGCTCCATCCCCTGATTGCAGCCGCAGCGAAACTCTGCGGCATAACGCAAATCCTCAAGATCGGGGGGGGCCAGGCGATTGCGGCCCTGGCGTACGGGACCGCCTCGGTGCCCCGGGTGGACAAGATCGTGGGGCCCGGAAATGCATTCGTCGCCGCGGCCAAGCGAATCGTCTTCGGTGAGGTGTCCATTGATATGATCGCCGGTCCAAGCGAAGTGCTGATCGTTGCAGACGGCAGCGCCCCCGCATCGTTCGCCGCCGCAGACCTCATTGCCCAGGCGGAGCACGACGAGATGGCCAGTGCGGTCCTGGTGACGCCCGATGCGCGGTATGCGTCCCAGGTGGCGGCCGAGGTGGATCGGCTGGTGGACCGCCTGTCCCGGAGAGAGATCCTGGTCCGGTCCCTGGAGCGGTTCGGGGCGATCTTCCTGGTGGAGAACCTGGAGGAAGCGGCGGAAGTCGCCAACCGGTTCGCACCGGAACACCTGGAACTGATGGTGGCGAATCCCCGCCACATTCTCCCGTGGTTCAGGCATGCCGGCTCCATCTTCCTGGGCGCCTATGCACCCGAGGCGATCGGAGATTATCTTGCCGGTCCGAACCACATCCTGCCCACCGGCGGGACCGCCCGCTTCTCATCCCCTCTCGGGGTATACGATTTCCTGAAGCGGACCAGTGTCCTTGAGTTTTCGCCGGAAGCCTTCGGGCGCTATGGAACTGCGGTCGAGGCCTTTGCCGGAATGGAGGGGCTGACGGGGCATGGATTGGCTGCATCCATCCGGGGTCCGGGCGCCCTGTCCGATCATCCGGACTCCCGTTGACCTGGCCGGTGAAAAGACTTACGGGAAAAAACCCTTGATAAAAAAAGCGCTCTCCATTAGGATGGCGCTCCCATTCAGCAGCAGGAATCATCGAGGGCGGGCGTAATTCAGAGGTAGAATGTCAGCTTCCCAAGCTGAACGTCGTGGGTTCGATTCCCATCGCCCGCTCCATCGATTCTCCTCCCCCAGGGCTTTTTTCGGTCCCCTTTTCCGACCGCGTCCCGGCTTCATATCGAAAAAACGCTTGAAATTGCGGTCCGGATATGGTACCGCCCCCCAAGATCATCGTGGAATTCTGATGAGTGGGCTTGAGCCCACTTTTTTTTTCAAAGCAATGGAAAACGTCCCGACCGGAAGGTCCATCGAGGAAGCGATCTGGAACCTGGCGGAGCCCACTGCGGATGCGGAGGGTGTGGAGTTGATCCACGTGGAATGCATCCGCATGAAGACTCGGTGGATCGTCAGGATTTTTCTGGATAAGAAGGAGGGCGTTACATTGGATGATTGTACGCGGGTCAGCCACGTGCTGGGGGACCTTCTGGAAGTTCATGATGTCCCGCCGGGACCTTATACCCTGGAGGTTTCGTCGCCGGGTCCGAACCGGCCGCTGTTCCGGGACTGCGACTTTGCCCGGTTTTGCGGCAACCGGGTGGTGCTCAGGCTCGACGGATCGGTGGAGGGAAGAAGAAACATTCGCGGTACGCTCCTGGCGTATGAAACCGGAGACCCGGAGAGGGCGCTGCTGGTAGAGATGGACGGTACGGTTCATCGCATTCCCAGGAGAACTGTCGTGAAGGCGAACATCGAGGACCTAGCCGGGGATGCGGACCGCGCGGACACACGCCGAAAAGGGAAAGGAAAAATCCGTGGGTAGGCCGTGATCGGAAACGATCCCGGTCGTTGCCGGTTCGCCGGCCAACGCGGAGCAGCTGGCCAGTCACGCCGGTCAAAGAGGAGATGGAATGGTGGTCTCCCGGCCGGATCATGTGCATCGTGATGAGGCATATTATGTAAGCGGAGGAACATTCATGTTGCCGGAGTTGAAACGACTGATCGAACAGATGGGGAAGGACCGGGGAATCGATAAGCAGATCATCATCGAAGCCCTGGAAGCGGCGATGCTGACGGCGGCGCGCAAGAAACTGGGTCCCCACGTGGAGATCGAGGCTCATTATAACGATGAGGCCGGCGAGGTGGAGGTCTTCCAGTTCAAGATGGTCGTGGACAAGATCCTCGATCCGGATCTCCATGTCCTGCTGGACGAAGCTCGGCAGAATCTGGACGAGGAGGCGGAGCCCGGGGACAGCCTGGGAATTAAGATCGACACGAGCACCTTTGGAAGAATCGCCGTCCAGACGGCTAAACAGATCATCATCCAGCGGGTCAAGGACGCGGAGAGGGATAACATCTACGATGAATACAAGGACCGGAAAGGGGAACTGATCAACGGGTTTGTCCAGCGGTTCGAGGGGGGATCCATCATCGTGAACCTCGGCCGTGCAGAGGGCGTCATTCCCGTGTCCGAACAGATCTTCAAGGAAGTGTACAAACGGGGAGAGCGGATCCGGGCCTATATTTTGGAAGTGAAGCGAATTACAAAAGGCCCCCAGATCATACTGTCGAGGACCCATCCCGGATTCCTGCGGGCTCTGTTCGAGGTGGAGGTTCCGGAAATCTCCGAGGGGCTCATCGAGCTTGTCAACGTGGCGAGGGAACCCGGAAAACGGGCGAAGATCGCCGTGCGCACCAAGGACAAGGATATCGATCCCGTGGGGGCCTGCGTCGGCATGAGGGGGTCCCGTGTTCAGAGCGTAGTTCAGGAATTGCGGGGCGAAAAAATCGACATCGTTCCGTATTCCGAAGACCCGGTCAAATTCGTCTGCAGCGCTCTTTCCCCGGCCAAGGTGGAGAGGGTTTTCATGGATGAAGAAAGCCGTTCCATGGAGATCATCGTTCCCGAGGACCAGTTGTCTCTGGCTATCGGAAAAAACGGGCAGAATGTGAGGCTGGCCGTCAAACTGACGGGCTGGAAAATAGACGTGAAGACGGAAGCGCTGGCTTCTGCCCAGGAGGCCCCGGCCTATAAGGAATTGATGGGGATTCCCGGGATGAGCGAGGAACATGCGGAACAACTCTTTGAGCTTGGTTTCAAAACCGTGGCGGCACTGGCCGCAGCAGATCCGGTCATGCTCTCCGCATTGCCCGGTCTGGATGAGCCGGTGGCCGTTCGATGGATTGAAGAAGCGGGAAGGATGATCACACAGGATGCTGTTGTCGGAAAAGGCGAGTGATCAAAGACCCTTAGGGGTGTTTTCCTCTGTTGGGATTTCGTCGGAGGAAGTCGGGATGTCGAAGAAGAGGGTTTACGAACTGGCGAAGGAACTGGGGCTGGATAACAAGGAGCTCATTTCCCGCCTGGAAAAGATCGGTGTCATAGTAAAATCCCACTCGAGCACGCTCGAGGAGGCGGATCTGGAAAGAATCCAGCGGGAGCTGCTGGCGCCCGAACCTCGAGAGATGGTTGAGCAGCGGATCAAGTCAACGGTGATCCGGCGCCGGGCAATCCGGACGGCCGCGGATGAGGAAAAGCCTGGGGAAGCGGAAGAAGCGCCTGCGGAAGCAGCCGCGGAAGAGGAGCCTGCCGTTCCCGCGCCGGAGCCTCCCGAAACCGAACAGCCGGTTGATGCCGTATCTGTCGTTTCTCCACCGGAGCCGTTCGCACAGGAAGCCGAGCCGGCGGCAGAGCCGGTTCCCGTTGCCGCGGAGACGGCCGCCCCTCCCGAAGAGGAAAAGCAACCCGAAAAACCCCCGGAGGTACCCTCCCGCGGAACTACGGCCACGGTCATATCCAGACCCGCCCCGGGCGAAGTCCGCAAACCGTTCGTCAGGAGGGAGACGGTTCCCTCCAGGCCGTCTCCTGCAGCTCCCGGTGCGAGGAAAGAAGTCCCGCGAAGACCCGATCTGAAGGTGACGAGGGACGTTCCTCCGGCAGCGCCTGCAGCCGGCGCGGCTGCGGACAAGAAGCCGAAATGGGTGGCCGACAAGAAGAAAAAGACCATCGAGGTGGTCATGGGCGAGCAGCCGGGTCTGAAGAAGAAGACGCTGGCCCGCAAATCCACTGACCGCCGGGATATCCGGCAGGAACTGGAAATCGACGAGCGGGCGTCGCGCTGGCGAGAGGAAAAGAGGGCCACCGTCGTCCGGATGCAGAAGCCCCAGATCACCGTACCCAAGGCAAGCAAGCGGCGGATCAAGGTGATGGAGGCCATCACCGTCGGGGAACTGGCAAAGAAAATGGGCGTCAAGGCCAGCGAGGTCATCAACAAACTGATCGGGCTGGGCCTGATGGCGGGGATCAACCAATCCATCGACTTCGACACCGCCGTGCTGATTGCAGGCGATTTCGGATATCAGGTGGAGGCGGCCGCCTTCGATTATGATGAAACCATTCAGCGCCCGGAGACGGCCTCGGAGAATCTGAAGCCGCGGGCTCCCGTCGTAACGATCATGGGCCATGTCGATCACGGGAAGACGTCTCTCCTGGATGCCATTCGCCAGACCAACGTGATCGAAGGGGAGGCAGGCGGAATCACCCAGGCGATCGGCGCTTATCACGTCCACATCAAGGACAGGGACATCGTTTTCCTGGATACGCCTGGACACGAAGCGTTTACGGCCATGCGCGCCCGTGGGGCCCAGGTTACGGACATCGTCGTTCTTGTCGTCGCCGCAGACGACGGTGTCATGGAACAGACCGTGGAGGCCATCAACCATGCCCGGTCGGCAGGCGTTCCGATCATGGTGGCCATCAACAAGATTGACAAGCCCAACGCCGACATCGGACGGATCAAGCAGGGGCTGACGGAATACAACCTGGTTTCGGAGGAATGGGGAGGAGATACGATCTTCTCGGAAGTGTCCGCGAAAAAGCAGGAGGGTATCGAGGAACTTCTGGAAATGATTCTTCTCCAGGCCGACGTGCTGGAATTGAAGGCCGATCCGGATCAGCCGGCCCGAGGGATCATCATCGAATCAACCCTGGACCGGGGACGCGGGCCCGTGGCGACCGTCCTGATTCAGGAAGGTACGCTGAAGGAAGGGGACACCTTTGTTTCCAGGACGGAATTCGGGCGCGTGCGGGCCATGATCGACGACCAGGGGCGCCGTGTGAAGGAAGCTCCCCCCTCCATGCCCGTTGTCGTCATCGGATTCTCCGGTGTGCCCCAGGTAGGGGCCGAGTTTGTGGGTGTGGAGGACGAGAAGAAGGCCAAGGGCATCAGCGAATACTGGATACGCAAGGAACGGGAAAGGGAGCTTTCCTCCACGTCCAAGATCACGCTGGAGCAACTGTATCAGCGGATGAAGGAAGGCGTCAAGGAGCTCAACGTCATCCTCAAGGCCGACGTCCAGGGGTCCGTCGAGGCCCTCTCAGACGCCCTCAACAAGCTCAGCACGGAGGAAATCAAGGTCAAGATCATTCACAGTTCCACCGGTACCGTGACGGAAACGGACGTGATGCTGGCATCCGCCTCCAATGCCATCATCATCGGTTTCAACGTCCGGCCCGATGCCCGGGTTTCCGAACTCGCGGAGAACGAGGGCGTCGAGATCAAACCTTACGACATCATCTACAATGTCATCGCCGATATGAGGGCGGCCATGGAAGGGCTGCTGGAACCGGAGTATCGGGATGTCGTTCAAGGGCACGCGGAGGTACGCCAGCTCTTCAAGATTCCGAAGGCGGGGACCATTGCCGGCAGCTATGTCGTGGACGGCAAGATCTCCCGAAATGCCCAACTGAGACTGCTACGACAGGGGGTCGTGCTTTATGACGGCCGCTTCGCTTCCCTCAAACGCCTGAAGGACGATGTCAAGGAAGTCCAGACCGGTTATGAATGCGGGATCGGCATCGAGAACTTCAACGACCTCCGTGAAGGAGACGTGATCGAGGCCTACGTCAAGGAGCGGGTCGAGCGGAAATTATGATGAACGGCCGAGATGCGAAATCCGGCCGGTGGGAGTTAAAATGGTCATCGGATCCGGCATCCTGGAAATCCTGATTCCCGACAGCCGGTCCCTCAAGGACAAACGGGGAGTCCTGAACCGGATCCTCAAGAGAACGCAGAATTCGTTCAATATATCCATCGCCGAAGTGGGCCTGCAGGACTTGTGGGGACGGGCAAGAATCGGGTTCAGCATCGTCGGCAACGATCGGGCGTATGTGAACCGGAAGATCGACATGGTGTTGAACTTCATCCAGGAGCAACAGCTGGCGGAGATTCTGCAAACCATGATCGAAATAACCAGCGTGTCGGAGCAGATGTCCCCCGCAGTCTACGAGGAGCGGAAATATGCAGCCGTTCAAGAGGGCCCAGAGGGTGGCGGACCTGATCCGGACGGAGGTCTCGGAAATCCTCCGCCGTCAGATCCGTGATCCGCGGATCGGCTCGGTAACCATTACGGATGTGCGCGTGACGGATGACCTGCGGCTGGCGCGGATATTTTTCGTGGAGCTCGGGAAGGATCATGTCGCTGAGGAAACCTGGGAGGGGCTCGAAAGCGCCTCCGGCTTTCTGAAACGGGAACTGGGGCACAGGCTCCATCTCCGCTATGTGCCGGACATCGTATTCAAGCATGATCCGTCTTTTGCCTATGGAAGCCGGATCGAGGGTCTGCTCAGGGAGATTCATCAAAGAGAAGCGGAGCACGATGCAGAAGATTCTTGATATTATCCGCCGGGGACGCTCGTTTCTTGTCGTCGCCCATGCACGACCCGATGGGGACTCCGTTGGATCCATGCTTGCGCTTCATAATATGCTGAAGGCCGCCGGAAAAGAGCCGCTGGTTTACTCCCAGGACGCGATCCCGGAAAATTACCGTTTTCTGCCGGGCTCAGAAGATGTCATCTTTAACCTTCCGGTTGGTCGGACTTATGATGCCGTCTTTCTTCTCGATTGCAGCGAGCTGGACCGTGTTGGAGACCGCTGGGATGAGATCAGCAAATCCGGTCCGGTCATCAATATCGACCATCATCTTTCGAATGATCGATTCACAGAGCTCTTCCTTATCGACGCCCATGCCAGTTCGACCGCCGAGCTTCTCCACCGTCTTGCCGAAAGCCTGGGATGGGAGCTGTCCAAGGAAGCCGCCGATTGCCTTTACACGGGTATCCTGACGGATACGGGCGGATTCTGTTATGGCAACACCGGCCGGGACACCCTGTTCACGGCGGCAAGTCTGGTAGAAAGGGGAGCCGATCCGCAGTGGATTTCAGAGAACGTCTATGAAAGCAGCCCGATCGCGAAAATCCGGCTCCTGGCAAAGGCAATGACGGCCCTGGAATTCCACCTCAATGGAAGAGTGGGATTCATGGTCGTGACCCTGGCCGATTTTGCCGCCTGCGGGGCGCTTTTCGAGCATACGGAAGGCTTTGTCGATCTTCCACGAAGCATAAGGGGAGTACAGGTATCCATCCTGTTCACGGAGGTCGCCGAGCGGTCCTTCAAGGTCAGTCTTCGTTCCAAGGGCCGGGTGAACATCGAGCGGGTTGCCCGTTCTTTCGGAGGGGGTGGCCATCTGAATGCCGCTGCCTGCAGAGTGGAAGACGAATGGCCGGCCGTGAGGCGCCGGGTACTGGAAGAGATCGAAGCGGTCCTGTCGGAATGAACGGTGTCGTGGTGGTGGACAAGCCGGCGGGGCGGACATCTCATCGCGTCGTTCAGGATGTAAGGCGGACGCTGGGCGTTCGTAAAGCCGGTCATACCGGTACTCTGGATCCGCTGGCTACAGGCGTTCTTCCCGTATGTCTGGAGGAGGCTACGAAACTGGCCCCCTTTCTGATGGAAGGCAACAAGGAATACCGGGCGACCCTGCTCCTGGGGACGACGACGGATACCATGGACCGCGATGGGCGGATCCTTTCAAACCGGGAGGTTCACGTTTCGACCGGAGACATCGAGGAGGTCATACCGAGATTCATCGGTCGCATCTGTCAGGTGCCTCCCGTGTATTCCGCCATCAAACTGCATGGGGAACCGCTCTACCGCAGAGCCAGGCGGGGCGAGGCTGTCTCACCGCCTCCCCGATGGGTGGATATCTACCGGATCGACATCGAGGAAGTCCGACTGCCGCACGTGACCCTGCGGGT
Organism: Syntrophaceae bacterium; assembly: GCA_013177825.1. NCBI lineage: Bacteria > Pseudomonadati > Thermodesulfobacteriota > Syntrophia > Syntrophales > Syntrophaceae > Syntrophaceae bacterium. The sequence continues at coordinate 92,628 of JABLXX010000009.1, read as the reverse complement.
TGCCTGCTCAAAAGGCACCTATATCCGCTCCCTGTGCTCGGACATTGGCGAGGTTTTGGGTTGCGGGGCCTGTCTGACGGAGTTGCGCCGCCTTCGAAACGGCCCTTTTGCAGAAGAAAATGCCGTTTCTTACGACGGCATGAGTCCGGAAGAAGCACGGAAAGTCCTGCTGGAGGCCATGATTCCCATGGCGGAAGCGCTGGGGGATGATATGTGCACCATTTTCGTCGAACGGGATGAAGCGAAAAAGATTCGGGAGGGATGGCAGCCCTGTGTGGATACGTTCCGTGGGGTGGATATCCCTTTCCTTGCCCCGGGAGATATGATAAAAGTATTGAATGTGCAAGGAGAACTGGTCGCCGTTGCCGAAATGCTGTTTTCTTCGGAACAGCTTCTTGCCGAAAAGGGTGATGTTCAGGCAGCGAGGCTGTTGCGTGTGTTTCTTCCGTCCAACATAGATCGAAATCAGTGAAAGAGGGAGGATATAGAGGTGTTAGATACGGAGAAGAGAAAAGACATCATCAAGAGCTATCAACTCCATGAGGGGGATACCGGTTCCCCGGAAGTGCAGATTGCCCTCCTCAGCGCCCGAATTGAATATCTGACGGAGCATTTCAAAATGCACCAGAAAGATCATCACTCTCGGAGAGGACTCTTGAAGCTTGTCGGCCAGCGTCGGAGACTGCTGGATTACCTGAAGAAATGCGATGTGGATCGATATCGAAGCATCATCTCCCGGTTGGGACTCCGGAAGTAATGCGCGGTCCGAAAACCGTGCCGCCGATCCCGAATGCGGGAGAGGAATGCATGGAATCCTTACATTCCTTGCCCGATCAAGGATCGACTAAAAAAAGAGGAAGAATACGATGAGTCAAGTGTTTAGTACAGATTTTGCCGGAAGACCGATTTCGGTCAAGGTGAATTACATGGCGGGCCAGGCCAACGGCAGCGCGCTCGTCCAGTATGGAGACACGGTTGTTCTCGTGACAGCCGTGGCCGTTAAAGGCAGGAGGGAAGGACTCGATTTCCTTCCCCTGACAGTGGATTATCAAGAGATGACATCTGCCGCCGGAAAGATTCCCGGCGGCTTCTTCAAGCGTGAAGGACGTCCCAACGAACGGGAAGTTCTTACCTCGCGCATCATCGACCGCTCCGTCCGTCCCCTTTTCCCAAAGGGATATGTCTATGAAACCCAGATCGTGGCGACGGTGCTGTCGGTGGACAACGAGAACAATCCGGACGTGGCGGCCATGCTGGGCGCCTCGGCAGCCATGGAAATATCGGACATTCCTTTCAAGGGTCCCGTTGGTGGGGTCCGGGTGGGAAGGATCGACGGCCGGTTTGTCTGCAATCCATCACAGGAGCAGATGACCCAGAGCGACTTCAGCCTTTTTCTCGTCGGACGGAAGGTCACTCCCGGTACCGGCGGAAAGCCCTACGATATAAACCTCGTCATGCTGGAGGGCGAGGCCAGGGAAGTCGAGGAAGACGTGTTGGTGGATGCCATACAGTGCGGCTTGGACGAACTGGCAGCGGTGATCGATCTCCAGGACAAGATGCGGGAAGCCATCGGCCAACCGAAGCGGGTGATTGAACCGCCGAAGGTGGATGAAGCGCTTGCACTGCGAATCAAGGAGCTGGCCCTGTCTGGGTTACAGCAGGCTTACGTGACGCCTGGGAAGCATGACCGTTATGCACAACTGGATGCCCTGAGGGACACTGTTCTGAAAACGATTACAGAAGAAAACGAGGCATTGGCACCGCAGGTCCGGGGGATCTTTGAGGAACTGGAAAGGCAGGTCCTGCGGGGCATGATCCTGGAGCAAAGGAAGCGAATCGACGGCCGTGCTTACAATGAAATCCGACCGATATGGTCGGAAGTGGGCATCCTGCCGAGAGCACATGGTTCGGCCCTTTTCACAAGGGGTGAAACCCAGGCCCTGGCTTCCCTGACGCTGGGTACCTCGTCCGACGAACAACGACTCGACTTCATTATGGGGGAGGAGTTCAGGTCCTTCCTTCTACACTACAATTTCCCGCCTTACAGCGTGGGTGAAGCGAGACCACTGAGAAGCCCGGGCCGACGGGAGATCGGACACGGAAATCTGGCGCGGCGGGCCATCGTGCCTGTCCTGCCCTCGGCGGAGGACTTCCCTTATACGATCCGGATCGTTTCCGAGATCCTTTCATCGAATGGCTCATCTTCCATGGCCACCGTATGCGGGGGTATCCTGGCCCTCATGGATGGCGGGGTTCCCGTGAAGGACATAGTGGCCGGCATTGCCATGGGCCTCCTGAAGGAAGGGGAAAACGTGGCGGTCCTGTCAGACATCCTTGGCGACGAAGACCACACAGGCGACATGGACTTCAAGGTCTGCGGAACCAAGAACGGCGTCACGGCGCTGCAGATGGACATCAAGATCGACGGCCTCACGGAGGCAATCCTCCGCCAAGCCCTGCAGCAGGCCAAGGAAGGCCGCCTGCATATTATCGGAAAACTGAAGGAGACGCTCTCCCAGGCCAGAAGCGACATTTCCATTTACGCCCCCAGGATCACGACCGTGAAGGTCCGGCCGGAACGGGTGCGGGATGTCATCGGGACGGGCGGGAAGAACATTCGCCAGATCATCAACGAGACGGGCGTCACCATTGACGTGGAAGACGATGGAACCGTGACCATCGCCTCCAGTGACGCCGAGGCTTCGGCACGTGCCGTTGCCATGGTGAAATGGTTGACCGAGGATGCGGAGATCGGCAAGATTTATCGGGGAACGGTGAAAAAGATCGTCGACTTCGGCGCGTTTGTCGAAATTCTGCCGGGCACGGAAGGCCTGATCCATATCTCTCAATTGGCGAAGGAACGAGTAAACAAGGTGACAGATATTCTCCAGGAAGGGGATGAAGTCATGGTGAAGGTCCTGGAGATCGACAAGGCCGGAAAGATCCGCCTCAGCCGTAAGGAAGCCCTGTGAGCACATGATCCGGAAAAGTATCCTCGATAACGGCATCCGGGTCGTGTCGGAGAGCATCGACCATGTCCGGTCGGTTACGATTGGGGTCTGGGTTCAGTGCGGGACAAGGTATGAGGACGGATCGACCAATGGCATGTCTCACTTTGTCGAGCACATGCTTTTCAAGGGAACCAGGAAGCGGTCCGCCTTCGATATCGCATCGGCCATCGATTCGGTCGGAGGTGTCCTCAACGCCTTTACAGGCAAGGAACTGACGTCTCTGTACGTCAAAATCCCCGATTACCATCTTCCCATGGCAATCGATCTCCTGGCGGACATTCTTCAGGAATCGGTTTTCGATCCTCAGGAAATCCAGCGCGAAAAATCGGTTGTCCTCCAGGAAATTCACATGCTGGAGGACACCCCGGACGAGCACATCCATGATTTTTTCGAGGCCCTTTTCTGGAACGGACATCCGCTCGGACTTCCCGTCCTGGGAACAAGGGAGCGGGTCCAGGATTTCAGCAGGGAGTCGTTGACGGACTTCTTTTCACCGCGCTATCGGGGGGAGAATCTCGTCATCTCGGCGGCCGGGAGGCTGGATCATGACACGCTGGTTGATCTTGTGACCGCTTCCTTTGCGGGGCTTGAACGGAATGCCCGGACCGCAGCCATTACCGTTCCGATGATAACACACCGGATCGGCTCCCTGGAAAAGGATCTGGAGCAGGTGCACATGATTGTCGGCACGCCAGCCCCGTCATCCGTAAATCCGAGGCGTTACGCCGGCTTTATCATGAATGCCGTTCTTGGGGGAAGCATGAGTTCCCGTCTGTTTCAGGAGATTCGGGAGAAGCGGGGGCTGGCGTATGCCGTTCATTCCTACCTGACCCCTTACCAGGATACGGGAATGCTGGGTATTTATGTGGGAACAAGTGACGACAAGGTCCGGGAAGTGGTCGGTGTGATTCTGGACGAGATGCTCCGCCTCGTCAATGAGCCGCTGACCGAACGGGAACTTCGCGGGGCCAAGGAGTTGATCAAGGGAAACTTTCTCCTGAGCATGGAAAGCACCGACAACCACATGACCAGGCTGGCGAAAAATGAAATCTGTTTCGCCCGCCAGATTCCCATGGAGGAGACGGTAGCTGCCATTGATGCGGTGGAAAGCCTGGATGTCCTGCAACTCGCCCAGGAACTGTTCCATCCCGACCAGATCTCGGTGGCGGCCACGGGACGGGTTTCTGAAAAGGATCTGACACTTTCCATCCTTCAGCATTAAGAGAATGAGCGGCCTGTAATGGAAATCCTGGAATTGGCCGTCCAGCGCCTACCCGGTGGTTCAGGGCTGCCTTTGCCATCTTATATGACGATGCATTCCGCCGGGATGGACATTCATGCGGCTGTAATGGATGATACGGTCATCCTCCCGGGGGAAAGGATGATGATTCCTTCCGGTATCGCCATTTCCCTGCCTGTGGGTTTCGAGGCCCAGGTCAGACCTCGCAGCGGATTGGCTCTCCGTCATGGTGTTACCCTGGTCAATACGCCGGGCACAATTGATGCGGATTATCGGGGGGAGATCGGCATCCTGCTCATTAATCACGGCAACGCCCCGTTCACCGTGCGAAGGGGAGATCGAATCGCTCAATTGGTCGTTCAACGAGTGGCCAGGGTGATATGGGTCGAACAGGAACAGCTCGATCCCACGGCGCGAGGGGAAGGTGGTTTCGGCCATACGGAATGAGGGTGGACGGATGAAGAAACACCGGGTCGTCAAAAGCTATCAGGAGATCAATGATCGAATCCGCAAGGGCCGGGCCGTTGTTGTCACGGCAGAGGAGATGATCGACGTCGTGGAGCGCCACGGGGACGTCGAAGCGGCACGACGGGTCGATGTCGTGACGACAGGTACGTTCAGTCCCATGTGCTCATCCGGTGCATTTCTGAATTTCGGACATACTTCCCCCAAAATCAAGGCATCCAAAGTCTGGCTCAACGATGTGCCGGCGTATGCCGGAATCGCAGCGGTTGATTGTTACATCGGGGCGACGGAAGTGGTGGAGGGCGACCCGCTCAACAGCGTGTATCCGGGCGAGTTCAACTATGGCGGCGGCCACGTGCTGGAGGATCTGGTGGCGGGAAACGTGATCAGGCTGCGTGCCGAATCTTATGGAACGGACTGTTACCCCCTTCGGAAATTCGAGAAAAACATCACCGTTCACGATCTCAGGGACGGTATTCTTTTCAATCCTCGAAATGCCTATCAGAATTACAGTTGCGCCGTAAATCTCTCAGACCGCACGATCTATACCTATATGGGTATGTTGCGGCCTCGGGCCGGGAATGCAAATTATGCGACGTCCGGACAGCTCAGCCCGTTGTTTAACGATCCTTACTACCGAACGATCGGAATCGGGACGCGCATTTTCCTGGGTGGTGCCCAGGGATTCTGTGCCTGGCCGGGAACGCAGCATAACCCGCATGCAATGAGAGGAAAGAACGGCGTACCCCGAGAAGGTGCGGGAACGATTGCCACCATTGGAAACCTGAAGGATATGTCGCCCGACTGGATTGTTGGGGCGAGTATTCTTGGGTATGGCGTTTCTCTGTTTGTGGGGATCGGCATCCCGATCCCGATCTTGAATGAAGAGATGGCCCGCTTCACCTCGGTTAAAGACGAGGACATCGTTGCGCAAGTTTACGACTATGGGATGGATTATCCAAAAGGGACCGCCAAAAGCCTGGCGGAAGTAAACTACAAGCAACTCAGAGGCGGCACAATCCGACTGTTTGAAAAAGACGTGCCGACGGCGCCGTTGTCAAGTATGTTCAAGGCTAGGGAAATCGCCGGCATCCTCAAAGAGTGGATCGAACGGGGAGATTTTATGCTCGGAGAACCTCAGCAGATCCTGCCAACTGTCGAGACAGAGTAAACATTTCTCCTACCTCTATCGCTGATCAATCAAGAGCCTCAACTCAATCTTTTTCTCCAACTCGTTTTTATGTTGCAAAGCGTCTAAATTTGCTTTATATTTCCAATCCAAATTGCATTATGAAATACCTGTTCGAATCTGAAAATTATGCGGGTAGGAAGGTATCTTGTTGTATTCATAACGTTTATGGCGATCCTCATTACCTTCGGTAACCGTGGGTTGCTGGATAATTATAGGATGGGGAAGAAGCTGGCTGCCATCCAACAAGCGAATGAGGAAATTGTACAAGAGAACAGGGAGTATCAAAAGAAAATCGATTTGCTGAAAAACCATCTGGGTTACATTGAGATGGTGGCCCGCAATGAGTTGGGCATGGTCAAGAAAGGAGACGTCGTCTATCGATTTCCGAAATAGGTGTGATTGAAATGGTCCGCTTGCCGTCAACCATCGGCGGGAGGAACGTGATGAACCCATTTCTTTTGTGGTGATCCCATGTTCGATATCAAAAACTTGTTTTCCGGAAAGAAACAGGTTGTAGGACTGGATATCGGGTCCAGTTCCTTGAAATTGGTGGAAGTCTTGGATTCCGCCGATGGATATCTTTTGAATCACTTTTCGCAGGTATCCCTTCCCAGAGGCATCATTGTCGACGGTCTGCTGGTAGACCAACGAGCCCTCACCGAAAAAGTCAAAGAGCTGTTCAAAAATTCGGGTTGCAGCAAGAAAGCGATTGTCACCTCTCTGTCCGGTCACTCCGTGATTGTGAAGAAAGTAAACTTCTCCACCATGGAGGAGGAGGAACTTCGAGAGCTGATCCGGGACGAAGCCGCCAAGTATCTCCCCTTCGACAATATGGATGATATCAATTTTGACTTCGAGATCCTTGGATCCTCCGAATACAATCCGAATCAGATGGATGTCCTGATCGTTGCCGCCAAGAAGGAGGTGGTCAACAGTTATGTAGATGCCCTCATGGATGCCGGTCTATCTGTTGCGATTATGGATGTCGATTCCTTCGCGCTGGAGACCATGTTTGAGGAGAACTACGATTATCAGGAAAACGAGATGGTTGTGATTGTTAACATCGGGGCGACGATCACCAACATCGGAGTCATCAAGAGTGCGACATCGGTTTTTACACGAGATTTTACTTTGGGAGGAAATGCCGTAACGGAAGCGATTCAGGAGCGGTTCGGCCTGACGTTCGAAGAGGCGGAGATGATCAAGTCGGGGAAGATGGTCTTTGACGATACTGCGCGGCGGGAGGTCATGGCCAGTCTGCTTTCCTTTGCGGAGCCCCTGATCCTTGAGATCGAGCGATCCATTGAGTACTTTCAGTCCTCTTATGGCGGTGCATCCATCAAGAAGATCATTCTCTCCGGAGGAGGAGCCAGCCTGCCGGGACTCGCGGGAGAACTTTATCAGAGACTCAACATCGAAACCGAGATCGTCAATCCCTTCCGAAAAATTAGCATCAACAGGAAGAAACTGGATCCGGAGACTATGGATCACATTGCTTCCATTGCCGCGGTAGGGGTGGGTCTCGCTTTGAGGAGGATTGGCGACTAATGATCCGCATCAATCTGCTCCCGTACGTTGAGAAGAAAAAAAAGGAGGACACGAAAGCGGAGTTGTTCATCTTCGCCGGAGTTCTTCTCATCTTTCTTGTGATCTTGGGATCCCTGGCCGCTTATATGAGCATCGGAATCAGCGGTCTGGAGACGGACATTGCGAAAAATGAACAGCGGCTTGCAGTTCTGAATAAAATTGTCGGTGAAGTGGAGATGTTCAAAGCCGACAAGATGCAAATGGAGAAAAAGCTCTCTATTATTCAAAGGCTGGAGGAGAACCGCCTTTATCCCGTTCGTATGCTGGACCAGTTTACATCCCTGGTGCCGGTACGGGACATCTGGCTCGACAAGATTGCGGAGAAAGGGACGGAGTTGACCATTGACGGAATGGCCCGGGACAGCATAGCCGTTGCCAGATTCATGAAAAGCCTTGAAACGGCCTCATTCATCAAGTCTGTGGACCTTGTCTTTTCCAAGAAGAAGGATCTCTCCGGCCACATATTGCAGCAGTTTACCCTGAAATGCATGACCAGAAGGAGCTTGTGAGCCATGGCCCTGTCGTCCCTGGAGGATCTGAAGAAGTTGTCCATGCCGGTAAAGATTTTAATTCTTTGCCTGGTTCTTCTTCTGCTGGGGTATTTTTTCTGGTTCTTCTACCTGGAGGCTGCCCTCGAGAAGAAGAAAGGACTGGAGGAAAAAAAGGCGACCCTGGATCAACAGATCGATGAGAAGGACCGGATCGCCAAACAGAGAGAGAAGTTTATCAAGGAGGTTCAGGCCCTCAAAGATGCCTATCAATTGGCTCTTACGAAGCTGCCGAATCAGAGGGAAATCCCCGGACTGTTCCTGGCTGTTGCCGAAGCGGGGAAGGACGCAGGTGTGGAGTTCGTTCTCTTTGAGCCGAAAGCGCCGGAGAAGAAGCAGGAGGTAAAGTCGCAGGTCGCCCAGAATTTAAAACCTTCGGACCAGCGTGCTGAACAGAAAGCCACAGAGGCGAAGGGACAGGCAGCCAAGGGAGAGAAAGGGAAACAGGCAGAACCGGAGAGTTTCTACGAGGAAATTCCCGTGAAAGTCTCGGTGAATGGTCCATTTCACAGTACCGCCGTCTTTTTCGACAAGGTGGCCAAACTTCCGCGAATCGTGAATATCGAGGAAGTCACCATGGGAGAGGGAAAGGATCTGAAAGGTCAACGGGTCCTTACAACATCCTGCATCATCAAGACATACATGTTCCTGGATAAGGCCGATGAAAAGAAAAAACCGTAGCTGGATCGGGATGGCCGCTTGCGGAGCGGCTCTGTTGCTGGCGGCCGATGGATGGACCCAGATGGCGGTGATGCCAGTTCAGCAACAACAGGTTCCGGTGGAGACGTACCGGTATGTGCCGGCGGGGAAACCGGATCCGTTCAAGCCTTTTGTCGAATTGAACAAGCCACTTTTGGTCACGAAGAAAACAGCCCGGGGGAAAATGGGGCCCATCTCTCCACTCCAAAACCAGCCCCTTGAGCAATTTTCTCTTGTGGGTATTGCCATGGGCAGGGACAGCCGTGTTGCCATGATGGAAGATAAAATTGCCAAGAAGTTTTATCCCGTTGTGTCGGGCACTTACATTGGACAAAACGACGGCCGCGTAGCGGAGATTCTGGCCGACCGGATCATCGTGGAGGAAAGGCTGAGAGAGGGCAGGGGAAAGGTGAAAGCGAAGCGGATTCCTATTCTGCTTCATAAGGATGAAGGGGTGAAACCATGAAGCGATTGATTGAGGGACTTCTCGTCGTTTTCTTAGTACTGGCCGTCCTTCTGCCTGGAGGAAATGCAGCCGAGTTGGCTGTGCTGGAAGGCATCACGTTTGACAATCCGGCCGGAAAGGAACGGGTGAATATCGTGATATCAAAGCCCGCTTCGTTCACGGTGGAGGAGCGGAGTGGAAACGTCGTGCGGATTCGGCTGGAAAGGGCCTCCGTTCCGGAAAAACTGAAGCGTCCCCACGGAGAGGGTGAATTCGCCAATATCGCCGGCATTGTTGCCGATGGCAAGGGGGAGGGGAGCCGGAGTTGGGTCGCAGTGGACATAAGCCTGAAAGAGCGGGTTCCATTCATTGTCAAGCAGGGCAGCCGAACCATACTCGTGGATTTCGATCTGACCAGGCTGGCGATGAAGAAGCCCGAAATTTCCGTATTAACAAAAAAGCCCATGGTTTCCAGCAAGGCTCTACTCCTTGGGCAAGCGCCCGCGGAAGCAAAGCCGGCTCCGGTCGTCAAGCCCGTCATGGAGGATATGACGGATCCGGATAAACCGAGGTACAGCGGACAGCGAATTTCCATTGATTTCCAAGACGCCAACATCCGTTCCGTCTTCCGACTCCTTTCCGAGATCAGCGGAAAGAATATTGTATCAGCCGAGGACATCAAGGGCAGCGTTACTATCACGCTAAAGAACGTTCCCTGGGATCAGGCACTGGACACAATCCTGTCTTTGAACAGTCTGACCAAGAAAGAGTCGGGGAATGTCATCTCCATCATCACGCAGGACAAGCTGAAAAAGGAGACGGCCGACAGGAAGGCGATCGAGGACGAGCAGAGAAAAGCGGAACTGGCCCGCAAGGAGGAAGAACAGAAACAGCTTGTTGAGAAGGGACGCTTGAGGCAGGTGTCCATTGAGGCCAAGATCATTGAAACAACGGACAGCTTCATTCGGTCACTTGGAGTTCAATGGGCGGCCGGCGGCACAGGTATTGGTGGTGCAAACAGTTATCCTTACGGTGTGGCTGGTGGAACGAACCCGTCGCTGCTGAACTCACTCGTAACGACTCCTCCCACGGGGATCGGTCTCACAAGTGAAGCCCTGGCCGTGAACTTCCTGCCCATGGCCTCGACTGTGACGGCTCCAACACTGGGCATTGTCCTTGGAAGCTCCAAGGCGATTCTGGACGTACAGCTCGCAGCCAGTGAGACCAACAGCGAGACCCGAATTATCTCGTCTCCCAAGATCACAACGATGGACAATGTGAAGGCCATTATCAAACAGGGAGAGGATGTTCCGTATGTGACACCGGCTTCCTCCACTAGTCCGGCAACGGTCTCCTTCAAAGAAGCGGTCCTGAAGCTGGAGGTGAAGCCCCGTCTGACACCCGATGGGAAAATATCCATGGAAATCAAGGCTTCCAATGACTACGCTGATTATGCCCGGGCCGCCAGCCTGCAGAACAATCCGCCGATCAACAAAAGCGAGATCGAGTCTACGGTGGTTGTGCGGGACGGTGATACGATCGTCATCGGCGGCATCATGAAAACAACGGACACCGAGGCCGTGACGGGTGTTCCCTGGTTCCACAAAATCCCCGTTCTGGGATGGCTTTTCAAGACGGAAGACATTACCCGCAAGAAAACCCAACTTCTCATTTTCGTTACACCAAAAATCATCAATGCATCAGACACGGCACTCGTTGAACCATCCATGCCGATGGAAGGATAAGACTGCCGTAAACCAACATGTGCAATCACAGCAGAAAGCCCCTCCCCGCAAGCAGCAGGAGGGGCTTTCTGCTGTGATTCTATAGGCATGGAGCGCGTGGGGTGAAAGCGCACTTACAGCGGTTAAGAACAAAGGCGGGGGTAACCCCCGCCTTTTGCCCAAATATTGTAGCCTTCCAGGTTGGCGATTCGATAGAAGGAGCTTTCCTGCGATTCCTGATCCTGACTTGTTGCCCTCTTATGTGAGAGGGGCAGGTGGAGGCGATGAATGGTTATTGCAGGCGCCGGTCCCTCCAGTAGAGCATGTTCGTGCGATTGGATGGTGATACGGGGTTGATGTCTGCCCGAGTCGTGCTGGCGCCTGTACCGGCCCCGCCACTGACGGTGACGTAGAGATCTGGCACCGGTGATGAGCCCGGCTTCAGGGAGATAACTGGCGCCGAAGGAATCCCTACACCGAGTGTGATGCTACGGGCTGTTCCCGTGCTGGTCGTAAGAGCTGCGCCGCCCGTTGTGTAATTTACGCCGTAGAGTGTTGCCGTTCCGGCCTGGGAACAGAGGTCGTTCCCGATCGGGGGGGTGTAGGATGTAAAATAAACAACACCGCCGTACACGGTGGGGTCGGCAAGCATCTTTTCACCCTGGCCGGCGAGGTTGATGTACCATCCCACCTTCGTGGTCGAGGCGGTGTCGTAGGTGCCTGTCGTGATGTTTTCAAGGTTGCTGATCCCGTATGATGTGGTACGGTCGTTGTCCTTAACGCCGAAGAACTTTTCCTGGGCGTTTGCTGCCGTCGGATCCGATTTGTCACCCGTACCCCAGTACACCCAGAGATTGTTCTGCTTGTCTTTCGCAACGGCCGGACTCGTGAAGATGGGCCGGATGGTACCGGTGGAGGAGGCAAAAAGAAAGTTTCCCGACCAACTCGATGTCGTACAGTATGGGCTACTGGCCAGATCGGCGGCTGAGCACATTTTGAAACGCCACATGCTTCCACCCAAGTCTCCGATGTAAACCGTATCGATAAAATTGTCGTTGTCCGTGTCGGCGATGGCCGGAGGTGCCGGGAAGCTATAGTTCATGTTTGTATTGTTCAACAGGGTGTAACTCCACAAGACGGAACCGTCAGCCAGGTCGATGATGAAGAATCCCTTTCCCCGCGTGTCGCAGGTACCGCCACCGGAGCAGTCGGAGGCGTTATAGCCGGCTCCGACAAAGCCCACCCATTTCTCATTTCCCAGGACGCTGACTCGTCCGATCTGCATTCTGCTCCAGGGATCTCCCAGGTATGGCGCCTGGGTGCTGGTGGGCATGATACGCCACAGGTATGTCGGAGTCAACGGAGTCGTTACGTTCAGGGCATAGAAACCGCAGTAGTTGGAGTACGTTGAGGTGTACGCGGAGTTGAAGCCGCTGTCACAGGATGCGGATGAACTCCACAGGGTCGAGCTGCCGCCTCGCCCCTCGCCGAAGACGAGGATCGTCTTCCAGTCGGTGGACGTCTTGCTGGTGCCGTCGCCGGAACCGGTCCAGTATTCGGACACGGTTACCTGTCCGTCCACATAATAGGCGTGGGCCAGCAGGGTGGGATGGGAAGAATGGGCGATTGACTTGAGGCGATACAGGAAATTCGGTGGGATGAAGCTCCAGGCCTCAGCGCCATCGCTCGTCTTGAAGGCGTGCATCTGGGCGTCGTTGGCCCCGGCAAGGATGACCCGGTTTCCGATGGCCGATGTCCTTGAGTGGCCCGAGCGGAATGTGGAAAAGGCATTGTTGGCGTCGCGGGTGTCGTTAAAAAAGGAAGATGGTGTGCTGATGGTGATCGGGTTGGAACGGAACACGTCCCCCAGCTTCCAGTAGTCGAAATTGTAAGCGGTTTCTCCTCGCATGTATCCCACAATGCTGTTTCGTTCGGTGTCCGAATCGGCATTGAAATATGTTCGGCCGATACTCGTCGTGAAGGACGTCAGGGCTCCTCCAACGTATGTATACATGGTCCGGGTGTCGGCCCCACGCGACTGAAGGATGGTGCCGGCATCCCAGACGATGCTTCCGACGGTTCCGTCGGTGTTGATGTTGTATTTTTTCAGGTGGCCGAGCCAGAAGGGATCATTCGTCACGGGCTGGAAGGAACCTTCATAGATGTAATTCTCGTCCTGGGTTCGGGTTGACTGGACGGATGCCTGGGAAAAGGAATAGGTGGCTTCACGGATGATGGTGAACGCCGCTTTGAGGGCGGTGGACAACTCGTTGGGGTTTGAGGCGATGAACGCGTACCCGGACAGGGACAGTTCCCCGGGGTCGTTTGGCGAATAATAATGGGCATCTTCACCCGTCAGGGTGTGGTAACAGATGGAGTTGGCTGCATTGTAATCCGCCGTGGCGAGGCACTGGCTTCCGCTGGTGACGGTTACGGTCGTACACGGGGATGACACTTCGGTGTACGTTGTAGGGTCCCCTGCATTGGTTGACTGAGGGTTGTCCGTGCCACCGAGGTAAGCAGCCCAGTTCAGCGTATTCTTGAGGAAGTGGGGCATGGCCGCGCCGAAGCCGATCACGAAGGTGCGATAGCCGGCGGCGGATAGGGCCCGGGCCTTCTCCACGAAGGCCCTCCGGCGCTTGTACTGGTCCACCTGGTTTTCCTGCCCGTTGCCACTGCAGGCGAAGGTATCCGCGCCGTCGGTGATGAGGATGGCGAATTTCGAACGGCAGAGGGCCGCGTTATCTGCATCTTGATGGGCCTTCAGGTAGGCCTTGGCTTCCGTCAGGGCGCCCGCCAGCGGGGTTCCTCCAGTGGCGCTGGCACCGGCGATGTTGGAGCTGGACCCAGTGCTCCAGGGCCTGCATTCGTTACTGCTGCCGCAATAAATATTGCTGTACTTGGTATCAATGGTTTTCAGGACCTTGTTGCAACCGCTGGAATAGTCGCCGCTTTCGTCGGACCCGCAATTGTAATACCGCATGTAGCCTAGCCGGATGCCGAGACTGTTCGAGTCTTGAGTATTAATGTACGTATCGTTGTTGTCGTCCAGGATCTCGAAAAGCCCCCGCTTGGCGATGGAAAGGCGGCTGCAGTCGGTCGTGTAGCCCGACCGGCTGGCCTTATAAAAGGCGCCGTCACACGTCGTTGTTCCATACTTGGGGACATTGGTCGTGCTGATCGTGCATTTGACGAGACCCGCCGCGGCATCGTTGTAAAACGGCCCATCGGAGGAACAACTGGCCGCGTACATGTATTCCCCGGCGGCGGCCCAGTTCATGCTTCCCGACAGGTCGAGAACGATCAGTGCGTCCGGCGCCAGGGATGTGAACAGCGCCGATTCGTCCTCATCATCCTGGGCGATGACCACGGTGGGCAGGAAACATACAAGGATCATGATCATAAAGAACAAAGCCGAACGCTTCATACATACTCCTCCGGATTTCAACGGTGCATCAGGCTGATTTCCACCGGGCCGAAGCCAAGACCGATCCCGACCGTAACGGTGGAATTGTAGGTGGTGTTAGTCCCTGTAATATCTACATTAAAGCGAGCCTGTCCCCACTGTTGCCCCCCCCCGATGGCGAATCCTGCCATAGGGATGACGGAAGGCCCCGATGTGGGTGAAACCGCGGCTCCTATGGAGTAGTAGGAGTTGGGGTCGTTGCTCGAGTCCACCTGGGTATTGGAGGTCGTTGCCGACAAGTTCTCCGGATCGAAGGACTGCATGAGCCGGTGTATTCCCGTCTCCACGGCGGCCAGGGCCTTCTTGTCTCCCACGGTCATCGTGCTGGTCCGCAAATCCCCTGTGGACAGGTGGATTACAAGCATGCCGATGGCCAGGAGAATCAGGCAGGCCATGATGGCCGCCACCATGGCAAACCCGCGTTCCGACGGGAGGGGTTGCTGATGCTTCGAATCAATTGGCGACATGGTTCCTCGGAGTGACACTGGTTGAGTAGACAAGACGTCTCCTCTGGTTCGTCATGGGGTCGATTTCCGCCGTTTCCACCGCCAGCGTGATGTCGATACGCCGGATATTTGGAATATTCGCCGGAAAGCTGGTCAGTTCGACTCCATTTCCGTCGAAATAGCGGAAGATGGGGATGTCCACACCCGCGTCGTATACGCCGTTTCCGTTGACGTCGTTGATGACGCGGACCGTCCGGGGCCTGCCGCTGGCTGGGGTTTCCCCGAGAAACGGCTGCGCGGTACCACAGTTTGTCGTCCGGGTGACGTACTGGTTGGCTGCATCATAGACATAGGCGATCGTTTCATTGGGGTCCGTGTTCGTGTTGTTCGTAATGACGGAGTTTTCGTTGATGTCCATTTCAACCGTAATGAGATTGTTCGTGGCTGCCTGGATTCCCTGATAGGTCTGGTTTCCGCTGGTGCTGAAGCAGTTTCCCGGATCGACCCAGATGTTCGTGACGAAATTCGGGTTGTAGGAAGCCATTCGGATTTCCATGGCTATCAGTTCAAGGGCGGCGCGTGCGTCCTGCTGGGCCGTTACCTTCCGCTCGATTCCCTGGGTGGACCTCTGCGCGGAGTTGATTGCACCGTAGATGGCCATCATGAGAATGACCGTGATGGTCATGGTGACCAGCAATTCAATGAGGGTAAAACCTTTCCGGCTTCTCATACGCTTGGGCATCCCTCCGGGAATCGAAACTTCTCCTGTCGAGTTACCACCAGGCTCTCGGAGATTCCCCTTGTGTTGATCGGCCAGGTGACCCGGACCGTGACCCGCCAGACATTCGTACCAATATTGGTTATCGTCGTGGTTACCGAATAAGTGGCGTCCCCGGCGATCACTCCGGCCATGCCGCTGGTCTTGACAGAAGTGGTTGTGGTCCCAACGGTCACGGTGTTGCACGGGTTCATAATAAGTGTTTCCCGGGTGTCCAGTTCCTTGTAGAGGATCTCAGCTGCCCGGCCCAGGAAATCGGATCGCCCTACCGTTCTCCATGCAGAGGGCTGCAGGGACAGAATGGCTAAAACACCGATGGTGGTCAGGAAAATGGCGATGATGACCTCCGGGAGGCCGATCCCTCGATTATTGCGTTGCAAACTGAACATAATTTTTCCCTGTGATGTTCACTACAATCGTCGCCGTGGAACCGCGACTGTTGGTAAGCGTCACATTGCCGGCCGATGCCGTACCCCTTGGCAAAAACGTGATGGTCGTTCCGCCAATCCCGAAATTGGCTCCGGTGAGGCTGATGTCCGAACCAAAGAATGTCGGCTTTTTTACGGTTGCCCCTGGAGAGATTGTATACTGGTTGGCCGTAACGTCGAAGGTGATGGTGAAGTTCTGATTCTCCTTGAGGGCTTTTTCCCTTGCCATGGAGAAATCAGAGGCAATCTCGCGGGCGGCGGAACGCAGATTGGCATTCGTAACGTAACGCTGCCATGAATACCCTGCAATCACGGCAAGGATGCCGATAATGGCAATAATGATCAGGAGTTCGGAGAGGCTGAAACCCCTCGTGTTAAAGCCTCGGCCGATCTCTCTGGATGATCGTGTAGTAAGATCTGCTGAGTTCTGTCGATATCCTGATGTCATTTTTTTGAATCCAGTTTTCTCAGCAATTCATCCTCCGGTAAGGCTCCGGCAATAACCGAACCGTCCTGGAGGATCATCGTGGGTGTTCCAAATTCCAATGATTCAGCAAACTTGATATTCTTCTCCAGTTCGTCGGTCTGGCAATCCGTCCGGGGGATTTCCTTTTTCTCGAAATTGTCCTCCAGCATTTTCAAAGAACGATTGCAGAGGATGCTCTTCGACTTCCAATAAGCGTCCTTGTGCATGGGCAAGGGCAGGAGCTTGATGAGAAAAGCCACATCCTTGCGCTTTGCAACGATTTGTCGAAGGGTCTGGTGAAGGGACGAGCAATACGGACAGTCAGGATCCGTAAAAACGATGACTTTTTCCCCTGCCGTTTCACTTCCCATCAGGAGTGCGTTTCCCAGCGGGATTTTTGACACGTCAACCCGGAATTGATCCTGGATGGCCTTTCGGGAGATCAGACTCAGGTTTGTCATGTTTCCGGCGTCGAATAACGATCCTGCAAGGACATACTTTTTCGTATAGTCAAGATAAACAACCTGTGGGTTCATCTTGTTGCCGAGCACGATTTCACAGAGGCCCTCCACCGGGCTACGACGATTCGACAGGATGTGGATACCCGATTGTATCTTATCAAAAACGACTCGCAAATCGGCTTCTGTCATGGACGAACAAGGATCTTTTGCCATTGGGCGATCCTGGGCGCTTGCCAAAGCAGGAAGACTGAAAACGAGAACCAGAAGAACAAAAGGAATGATTCGCATCATGATCGACTTGTGAGAAAACAGCGTCATCGGCATGCTCCTTGACCTCCCTGTGAATGGGGATATGATTGAAATTAGCCAAATATTCTCATATCCCAGCATCAAAATCAAGAAGCGTCTCCGTAGAGTGGACTCCCTGGTTTGTCGTGGAAACGACTTAAGGGGATAATGGAGGGGTATCCGGACAGTCAACGGAAGTTTCCCGGAGTTATGAAATCATGGTGTTGACTGTTGGCGCCCGGCAACCCTGCCGCCATATCCCTTTACAAGACGTAGGCCGCTGGCTTTGCGTCCTGCCCTTTCGGACAGTTTGCCTCTGCAGGCATCGTGACGAGACTTGCAAATGTCGGACCATTGAAAGCGTTACGGAATCCTGTATGCCGAAGATATTGTAATGAATAATGTAAGCATACTTAACATAGCTCCCTCTGAGAAGAGGATTTTTTAACTAGGGGCGTCACAACCGGGGGTTTTCACCATAAAGGCGGCATTTTCACCGGGCTGTTCGTGATGTCTTTGTGAACGCGCGAATCCCGCGGAAAAGTACGGATTTCCTCCTTGACACCCCGTGGGGGCTATGCTAGCGTTCACCGGGCCGCATCGAATGGCTGAAAACGTAAACATTTCGAATACATTGACTAATGGATCCAAGCCGTATTCAGGGAAACTCGCCGTTTATGGATGAAGCGGAACTGCTGCTGAATCAGGGGCGTTTCGATGAAGCCCGTCGGCTTGCGGATGAGAACCTTGCCCGTCTCCCTTCTGATATCGAGGGAAAAATCATCCTCTGCAGAGCCCTCTTGGGCATGAATGCCTTGGAAGAGGCTGGCGAGCAGCTCCATGAAATCGATCCCTGGATTCAGTGGGCGGTCCGGATCTATCTCGATGCAGGCGATGCCTTTGCACGCGGGGGTCGTCTGGATGAAGCAACCCGATTCTACAAGATTTTTCTCAGTCTGAATCCGGATGCTCCGAGAGCGGATGAAATCGCTGGCCGTATTGGCCATGCCAGTGACCCGAAGCGCGATTGGGAACTCGGACCAGACAGCCGTTACGAACGTGTCGAGGACATAGACCGTCAGTTCTGGACCGTCACGTTGGCTGATCTTTATACCCGTCAGGGACACTTGGACATGGCTCGGGGAGTTCTTGAAGAAATCCTGAGGCGGGAACCCGATCACGAGGAAGCCAGAATCAGGATTGCGGCATTGCCTGGGGAGGACGTGCAGCCCAATGCCGCATCGCGGATCAGGCTGGCAGGGGAGCTTGCCCGATGGCTGAGGAATATTGGCAGGATGAAATCCCATGGGGCATGACCGAGATTCGCATAGCAACCGGCAGAACAGGGTCCGATCCATATTTGCGGTTCTCGGTCTCAAGGGGATTATCTTTTTTGATCTGAGAACGATCCGTTATCTGACTGGTTTTTCAGGAAGCGATGGAGTTCTCCTGCTGGGGGCCGACCGGACGATCCTTCTCGTGGACGGCCGTTATCAGGAACAGGCGGCTCGTCAGGCGGGCAGCGCCGAAATCAGGCTTTACGAAGATAAAGTAACGGGAATCCTGGACGCATTATCGGCAAACGGTGGGCAGAGCTTCGGGTTCGACGCCTCCGCACTTTCGGTGGATCTCTACCTGTCTATGACACAGCGCCTCGGCGAGAAGAGACTCTCGCCTCTCCGGGAGGAAATTCGACTTGTAAGGGCCATAAAAGAGGATGCCGAGGTGGATCTCATGCGCAGGGCCGCCGCCATTTCTTCGGAATCCGTCATATCGCTCTTCCCGCTGATCAGGCCGGGGGTGAGCGAACGGGAACTGGCTGCCGAGCTTGGTCATCTGCTTCAAAAGAATGGTTCTGACGGGCCGTCCTTTCCGATCATAGCGGCTTCCGGGGAAAACTCGGCTCTCCCGCATGCTGCCCCGGGGGGGCGCCGTATTCAGGAAGGGGACATTCTCATCATCGATTGCGGGGCAATCTTTGACGGCTATTGCTCCGATGAAACCGTGACGGTTGTTCTGGGACCCCTGGATCCGGAAAAGAAGCAGGCTTACGAAGTTGTGCGGGAAGCCCTCCAGGAGGGTCTTGACATCATCCGGCCCGGCGTTCCCTGCAGGGAAGTGGATGGCAAGGCACGGGGAAGGATCGAGCGGGCAGGGTGGGGACAATTTTTCTCCCATGGAACGGGTCATGGTGTCGGGCTGGATGTTCATGAAGCACCCCGACTGTCGACGCGATCCGAAGAGTTGCTGGAAGAGGGGATGGTGATTACGGTCGAGCCGGGTGTTTATTTTCCCGGGAAATGGGGCATCCGGTTAGAGGACATGGTAGTGGTCCGGCGTAACGGGATCGAGATCCTTTCCAGGGTACCGAAGGAGTTGAAGGTTCTGTGATGGCACGTTGTTTCACCTGAAGAGGCGATGCTTCCGCAGGTGGACAACCGGTCCGGAAAATAAAATTACGATATAGAGGCCATTATATGAAAGTATTCCCTGATGATTTCTATTACAGCCGGGAGCACCTCTGGGTTCGCATCGAGGGGGATCTGGCAACCATAGGGATCACCGACTACGCGCAGGAGAGGCTTGGTGAAGTACACGCCATTGAACTGCCGGATCCGGAGGATGAGGTGGAACGCGATGAGCCCTTCGGTTCCATCGAGGCGGTTAAAGGCGTGGTGGAACTGATTTCTCCCGTGACCGGTGATGTCGTACATGTCAACGAAGATCTGACCGATGATATCGGGATCATCAACAGCGACGCCCATGATACGGGATGGATGATCGTTGTCGCCATGAAAGATCTCGATGAACTGGACGATCTCCTGGACGCAAGGGGATATCAGGACTTTATTGTTCAGGAAGGGGAGGCGGACTGAGATTCCCGTGTGGAGGGTCCTGCGCTATCAGGTTCACTCGGCTTTTGACAACATGGCCATTGACGAGGCCATTTTCCGTGAAGTGCAGGAAAACCGCTCACCACCGACGATCCGATTCTACGGCTGGCTTCAACCATCTGTTTCCCTTGGGTATTTCCAGGACATCCGGTCGGAGGTCAATCTGGATGCATGCAAACGCCTCGGAGTGGATGTTGTCCGGCGGCCTACAGGTGGAAAAGCGGTCCTGCACGGAAATGATCTGACCTATGCCGTGATTGCCCGCCAGGAAGGCCAACGGTTTGAGTCCGGGATCCTGGCGACTTATTTGGCAATCAGCCGCTGTCTGTCAAAGGCTCTGAGGAATTGGGGGATCCCCGTGGATTGCGCTGAACCGGGGCGATCTTCCCCGGAAGTATTCCTCAACACATCCTGCTTTGCAAAGCCATCACGATACGAGTTACTCGTAAACGGCCGCAAAATCTGCGGCAGCGCCCAGGCACGGTCGAGAGGATCTTTCCTTCAGCATGGTTCCATTCTGATCGATTTCGATGCCGCCCGGACGGTGGAGGTTCTCCGGGGGACAGGGGATATGGATGAGCAGGTCCGGTCGCTTGCAAACTCGGTAACCTGTATTCGTGATTTTCGGCCCGTCGTTGAGGAAACGCCGCTGATGATGAGCCGGTATCTGGAAGATGCATTCGCTTCTGAGTGGGAGATATCCTTGGACACTTTTGGAATGACGGAACGGGAACGGGATCTGGCGGAGCAGATTGCTCGCGGGAGACTTTTGAACGGCACACTCCCTGGAACTCCTGAAGGAGAAGAAGGATGAGCCATATTCGATCCCTGGTCCGGGAAGGAGTGGCAGGTCAGGAGGCTTACTTCGTTGAGGATGTGCCGGCCAGGATCAAACTGGACGCAAACGAGAATCCATATCCGCTTCCCATGCAGTTGCGCAACAAGCTCTTCGCAGCCATGAAGTCCGTTAACCTGCACCATTACCCCGAACCGGGATCCCCACGCCTTCAAAGAGCCTATGCACGTCATTTCGGGGTTGGTGAAGACATGATCCTGATCGGCAATGGATCCGACGAGGCCATCGCGATCCTCAGCACGGCCTTGGCGCGTCCCGGGGCGGCGATTCTGATTCCGGTGCCCACCTTTCCCATGTATCGGATTACGGCATTGAACAATGGATACAAGGTTCACGATGTTCCCCTTGATGAACAGGGCGACCTGGAACTTGACGCAATGGAGCATTTGCTGAAAACGGAGAAACCCGCCATCACATTTCTGAGTTATCCGAACAACCCGACTGGTGGCTGTTTCCATGCCGACCGGGTGGAGCGGCTGATCAAGGCGTCTCCTGGAGTGGTTGTTGTGGATGAGGCGTACTTCCATTTTTCGGGCAAGACGTTTCTCCCGAAGTTGAAACAATACGAACGGCTTGTGATTCTGAGATCCCTGTCCAAGATCGGCCTCGCCGCCATGAGGATCGGCTTTCTGATCGGTGCTCCGGAGCTTGTGAAGGAGCTGAACAAGGTCCGTCCGCCGTATAATCTGAACGCTCTCTCCCAGGTCGCGGCTGCTTTTTATCTCGAACACGAATCCGTCTTTCTCGACCAGGCCGCCAGGATCCGGCGGGAATGTGAAAAATTGCTGCGGGCACTGCGTTCCATCCGAGGAGTGCAGGCCTGCCCAACGGATGCCAATTTCATATTTTTCTATTGCAAATTCAGAGAGGATGACGTATATCAGGCACTCCTTCGGGAAGGCGTTCTTGTCAAAAAATTCAGCCGACCGGGGGCAGCCAGCGGCATTCGCGTGACGGTGGGAACGCGAAAAGAAAACGGGGAATTCCTGAGAATCGTCAGGAGTGTTCTCGTACCGGGCCGATAAGGAGCGTGATCTAAAATATTTTGCGTCAAAGGGTGGTTTACGGCACGAGAAGGATGAATGCGCCGTACTACCCTTTTTTTGTGCCCAACCGCCGATAACGCATAACTGATTGAAATATAAGCGATATCACTTGAATGGAGAGGCCTTGTCGGTAGGATTCGGGAAAACTGGAATGAACAAACACAGACAAGAAAGGATGGATGGCCTTGGAAGTTAAGGTTTTTGACAATGATGTGGAAAAGGCCTTGAAGATTCTCAAGAATAAGCTTTCAAAGAGCGGCTTGTTCAAGGAACTGAAATTGCGTCGGGCCTATGAGAAGCCTTCCGTGAGGCGTAAGAGAAAAGCCATCGAAGCCCGCCGTCGTTTTGCCAAGGTGCAGCGCCGCCGCCATTCCTGAAAAGAGATGGTGGTTGTATCCGGGACGAAATGGACGGCGGTAGCCGCCGGTCTCGGATCCTGCGCGGATTTTCTTCGCCGGGGGAGTTCTGGATGGATGAAAAGCAGTATCTCGTGGACGCCCTGTCCATCGATGAGTCGTGGCGCATCTTCCGCATCATGGCGGAATTCGTGGAGTCCATCGAGTCCCTCTCGAAGGTGAAACATGCGGTCACCATCTTCGGATCAGCACGCCTGACAGCCTCCGATCCTTATTACGAGAAGGCGGAAGTCCTTGCCCGGCGGCTGGCGGAAGAGGGATTCGGAGTGATTACCGGCGGCGGTCCCGGGATTATGGAAGCGGCCAACAAAGGCGCCGCCGCCGCGGGAGGTAAATCCGTCGGTCTGAACATCCACCTTCCGTATGAGCAAAAGCCGAATCAATACGCAAACATCAGTCTTGACTTCAAATATTTTTTCGTCAGGAAAGTGATGTTCGTCAAATACGCCGTAGCCTATGTCATTTTCCCCGGAGGCTACGGCACCATGGATGAGCTTTTCGAAGCCCTCACGCTAATCCAAACCAGACGTATCCGCAGCTTTCCCGTCATCCTTCTTGGCCGGGCCTACTGGCAGGGGCTGCTGGACTGGGTAAAGAAGGTGATGGTGAAAGAGAGAAAGATTGACGCCGAGGACCTGGCCCTCCTGAAGATTACCGACGATCCGGAAGAAGCCGTACGGCACATTCAGAAATTTGTCATCCTCTGACCCAGTCGATCATCCCGCACCCTCCTTCCCCGTGGAGGTCCCTTCATATCCAAAACTCCCTTTTCAGGGGACGAAGGCATGGAAACCAGAGATTCGCTGACGGGCGTCCTGCGAGAAATCCGACAGGGTGTCGTTGCTCCCTGCTACCTGCTTCTGGGCGACGAGGAGTTCCTTATCCAGGACGCACTGCAGAAAATCATCGATGCGCTCGTTCCGGAATCCGATCGGGAATGGAGCCTGTTCATCCTGGACGGCGATCAGGAGACACCGGTGCGTCTCCTGGATAACCTGAACACCCCTGCACTTATTCCCGGTCGCAAGGTGGTTGTCGTCAGGAACACCCGGCTCTTTCAGTCCGCCGCCACCGCATCCCAGCTTGTCCAGAGAACGAAGGATCTGATGGAGCGCAGCCCGGTCCAGGCCGCCCAGTCCTTTTCCCAGTTTCTGGCAGTCAGCGGTCTGCAGGCGGACGACCTGAAGGACGGCGGCTGGAAAAACCTGCCCGAAGACGAATGGACCCGTATTGCCGGCGCGGATGCCGCTCGTGAGCTTCCCACATGGCTCCCCAGGCTCCTGGAAATGTACGAGCGGTTCGGAAAACCTTTATCCGATGCTGCCGATGGCGCAGGACGCCTGGAGGACTTTTTCCGGACCATACTGCCAGAGGATGTCTGCCTGATTCTGACGGCCCCTGCTGCGGACCGCCGGATGAGGCTGTTCAAGATCATCAGCGAAAAGAGCCGCGTCCTGACATTTGCATCTGTAAAAGGAGAGGCGAAGCAGAGACAGTCCCTTGCCAGGTCCGTTGACGACCTCCTGGTGGGTACAGGGAAGAAACTGGCCGGTGACGCGCTGCCCGCGATCGGACGGAAAACCGGCTTCCAGCTCCGCGAATCGCTGAAAATGGTGGAAAAGCTGATTGCTTATGTGGGGGATAGGCCGGTCATCGAGGCGCGGGATGTGGAGGAAGCCGTTGGAAAGACGAAGGAAGACACGGTTTTCGACCTGACAGCCGCCCTTGCGGCCAGAGATCTTTCCCGATGCCTCTTGACCCTTGATGAACTCTTCCTGAGAGGCGAGGCCCCCGTCTTCATCCTCTCCATGATTGCCCGGGAGATACGCAATCTCCGTGACGCCGCCGCCTTTCTCCGGCCCGGGGAACTTCCACCCGCCTATCGGGCCGAGATGGAGTTCCACGACTTTCAGCGCGCCGTGTATCCGGCCCTGCGGTCAGGTAGCGGTTCCTCCAAACAGGAGGGAGTTCTTCGGAGCCAGCATCCGTATGTAATCTATCTGTCCCTGCGGAATGCCCGCTCTTTCTCTGACAACGATCTGAACGCCTGGATATCCGACCTGGCCGCGATGGATCTGTCCCTGAAGTCGACTGCCCGCAGCCCCAGGCATATGCTGGAACGTTTTCTGATCAGGGTCTGTTCCCGCTGACAGGCCTCCGCTTCGCAGGCAGGCATTCGAGAAAATACGCGCAGACATCCCCTTTTCAACAGCCTGCTTGTCATAGCTTGCGGAACCGCGACTGATATGCCTTCTCTCTTTTCGAAGGACGCCGGGAGGGGCCTTTCCTCTTGGCGGGCCGCTCCTCTTCATCGCTGTCGTTTGCCGATTCGTCCTCGCCCCCGCTTTCCGAAGGAGATTTCATCAGGATCCGCTCAAAGTCCAGCGAGGAAACGGCGCTGCCGCCATGACGGTTTGCATAATCCGCCACGTCCCGGTCGGAGGTGACGACGATGGTTTCCTCGCTGCTCCGGTGAACCATCCGCTTGATCACCTCATCGGCCTTTTCGCCTTTCCGGGAATAGACGATCTCGACATTTCCAAACCGGTCCCGCTCCTCCAGCGGAGATCCACCGGACCAGCCGTCGAAAACGATGGTTACCTGGTGTCCTTTCTTCCTCTGGTATTCCGCCACGGAGCGTACAAGCGCGGTACGGGCCTCCTCTAGGCTCCTCCGCTCAAAGGCCCTCAAGGTGTCGGACTGACGGATGACGTTATAGCCGTCCAGAATGACATGCATAACCACTCTTTATAAAATCGCGCGTATCTTGACTGAAATGTCAATCATGCCGTTGTCACGGGTTGTTGAATGTGTTATAAACCCCGACGCATGTGATGGAAAACATGTAGTCCAACGGCCGATAAAAGTCCACCCGTTCCACCCGTTCCGGCAGGCCATGTATCATGGCGGTCTGCCAGGTACCGACTGCAGAAGGCTTCCTGGCCTTCACGGCCCATCCAGAATCCACTTCATCAGCAACGATTGGCCCGCAAGCGGCGGGTACGGTCTGCGCATAATCACGGGAAGGAGGTTGAAGATGGAAATCAAGAACATTTGTGTGCTGGGTGCTGGTCTGATGGGGAATGGAATCGCACAGGTATGCGCCCAGGCAGGGTATTCGGTCACCCTCCGGGACATCGAGCAGCGGTTCGTGGACGGTGGCATGAACACGATCCGGAAGAATCTGGCAAAGGAAGTGGAGAAGGGCAAGCGGACCCAGGAAGACATGAACGCCGTCCTGGGCCGGATCAAGCCGACACTGGACATGAAAGAGGCCGCCGCCAATGCCGACATCGTGGTTGAAGTGGTCATCGAGGTCATGGACGTGAAGAAGAAGGTCTATGCGGAGCTGGAAGAAATCGTTCCGGCCCACTGCCTGTTCTTCACCAATACATCCGGCCTCAGCATCACGGAGATGGCGGCGGTGACGAAGCGCCCCGACAAATTCATCGGGACGCACTTCTTCAACCCCGTTCCGGTCATGCGGCTCCTGGAGATCATCAAGGGATACGAAACCAGTGCGGACACCCTCGCGGTTGCCGAGGCCTGGGGAAAGAAGATCGGCAAGGAACTGGTTGTCGTGAAAGAGGCGCCCGCCTTCGTGGTAAACCGGATCCTCTGCACGATGCTGAACGAGGCTTTCTTCGTCCTCGGCGAAGGCCTGGCCAGTGCGGAGGACATCGACAAGGGCATGGTGCTGGGTTGCAATCACCCCATCGGACCCCTGGCCCTTTCGGACCTGGTAGGCAATGAAACGCTTCTGCGTGTGATCGACGGACTGCATCGCGAACTGGGGGACAAGTACCGGCCGGCGCCGCTTCTCGTGCAACTCGTCCGGGCAGGCCGCTTCGGTCGCAAGGTGGGAAAGGGCGTCTTCAATTACAAGTAGGAGGCCTCGTCCATGTTCATATCCCGGGAACGGCTCGGGGGGGCCGTTCCCGGCTTTCCGCCAGAGGAGGGAAATCTCATGTCGGCGAATTACGAACCGGGACAGAGCTATAATTACCAACTCCTCATCAAACACATCCTCGAAATGCCCCTGGTGTTTGCACCGAACCAGGAAATTGTTTACCGGGACAAACTCCGACTGACATACCGCCAGCTCAACGAACGGATCCACCGTCTTGCGGGAGGGCTGGAAAAACTGGGCGTTAAAAAAGGAGATGTTGTCTGCGTTTTCGACTATGACAGCAACCGCTACCTGGAGTGTTTCTTTGCCGTACCCATGATGGGCGCAGTCCTGCATACCCAGAACTGGCGCCTTTCGCCGGAACAGGTCCTCTACACGATGAATCATGCAGAGGACAAGATCGTCATTATCCATACGGACTTCCTTCCGCTTCTGGAAGCCGTGTGGGACCAGATCAAGACGGTCAAGACGGTGATCCTGATCAGTGAGGACGGCAGCCGGCCGGCTTCAAAAATTCCGTTTGCCGCCGAATACGAGGAAGTCCTGGCCGGATCCGCTCCTTCCTACGATTTCCCGGACTTCGATGAAAACACCCGGGCCACGACCTTCTACACCACGGGGACCACAGGGTTACCCAAGGGCGTCTATTTCTCCCATCGGCAACTCGTCCTCCATGCCCAGGCCCTGATGATCGTGACGGGCTCCTATGAGGGTATTGGACGCATGCGGTCGACCGATGTGTACATGCCCATGACGCCCATGTTCCACGTTCATGCCTGGGGCGTGCCCTATGCAGCGACCATGATCGGCGTCAAGCAGGTCTATCCGGGGCGCTATGAGCCGGAGATGCTCCTCAAGCTGATCCTCATGGAGAAGGTCACCTTCTCCCACTGTGTGCCGACCATCATCCAGATGCTCGTTTCCAACCCCTTCGTCAAGCAACTCGACCTGAGCCACTGGAAGGTCGTCATCGGCGGGGCGGCCCTGTCCAAGGGTCTGGCCCTGGCGGCCATGGAACTGGGAATCCAAATTTATGCCGCCTACGGGATGTCGGAGACCTGTCCTCTCCTGACCCTGTGCAATGTCAAGCCCTGGATGCTGGACTTGCCGAAGGAAAAACTCGTGGACTACTACACCAAAACGGGTATCCCGGCCCCGCTGGTGTACGTGCGCGTCCGCGACGCCCAGGGGAGGGAACTGCCCCACGATGGGAAGTCGTCCGGCGAGGTTGTAGTCCGGGCGCCCTGGCTGACGGGAGGCTATCACAAGGATCCCGAGCGCACCAAGGAGCTGTGGCGCGACGGTTGGCTCCATACGGGGGATGTTGCGAATATCGATGAGGAAGGGTACCTCCATATCACCGACCGGATCAAGGATGTCATCAAAACGGGTGGTGAGTGGATCTCCTCCCTGGAACTGGAGAATCTGTTGAGCCAGCACGAGGCAGTGGCGGAAGCTGCAGCCATCGGTGTTCCCGATCCGAAGTGGGGGGAGAGGCCATTTATGATAGCCGTGCTCAAAGCGGACTTCCAGGGCAAAGTCACTTCGGATGATCTGAAGAAATACCTGATGGATATGAGCGAGAGCGGACGGATTCCCAAATATGGCATCCCGGACCGGGTGGAGATCGTCGAAGCCATTCCGAAAACGAGTGTCGGAAAAATCAACAAGGTCGCATTACGAAAGACGTATGGAGCATAATGGTTCGGAGACTTGCCCCTCCTTGCTGGGGGGCGGGCGATCATAGATCTCAGGAGGTTTGCGATGGATTACGAGCTTTCCGAAGAATTGAAGATGTTGAAGGAGATGGCGTACAAGTTTGCGGTGGCGGAGTTTACGCCGATTTCGAAGGAGTGCGACGAGCACGAGAAATACACGCCGGAGATCCGGAAGAAGGCGGCGGAGAACGGGCTGGTGGGATCGTGGATTCCGGAGCAGTACGGCGGGGCGAATGCGGGGATGCTGGGGAACGCGATCATCACGGAAGAGCTGTCCAAGGTGGACATGGGAATCGGGCTGAACGTGGTGGCTGCATGCTTCGGCTGCGAGTCGATCTTCCAGTATGGAAACGAGGAGCTGAAGCAGAAGTACCTGCCGCCGGTCTGCGCGGGCGACTGGGTGAGCGCGGGCGGTTACACGGAGCCGAACGCGGGGACGGATGCATCGGGCTACAAAACGCGAGCGGTGAAGGACGGAACGGACTACGTGATCAACGGGAACAAGATGTTCATCACGAACGGGACGGTGGCGGACTTCATGGTGACGGCATGCATCACGAACCCGGACGAGAAGAAGCACAACAGTTTCAGCCTGATCGTGGTTCCGATGACGACGCCGGGGATCACGCGGAACAAGATTAAGGGGAAGCTGGGGATCCGGGCGAGCGACACGGCGGAGATCGCACTGGAGGACGTTCGTGTTCCGCAGGCGAACCTGATCGGGAAGGAAGGGAAGGGGTTCATCCAGCTGATGCACTTCTTCGATACGACGCGGGTGATGGTTTCGGCGCAGGGTCTGGGTTTATCGGAGGCGTGCCTGGAGACGTCGGTGAAATATGTCAAGGAGCGTACGGCGTTCGGGACACCGATCGGGAACTACCAGCTGACGCAGAAGAAGCTGACGGAGATGGTGATTCAGATTGAGGCGCTGCGCGGATTGGTGTACAAATCGGCGTGGCTGATCGACCAGGGAACTCCGGACTACACGCTGGCGGCGATGGCGAAGTTCTACAGCGGTCAGACGGCGGTGTTCTGTGCGAATGCAGGCGTCGAGCTTCACGGAGGATATGGGTACATCGACGAGTACTCGGTGCAGAAGTGGTACCGGGACGCGAAGATCCTGGAGCTGTACGAGGGGACGAAGGAAGCGGAGATCATGACCATCGGTCGGTATCTCCAGACGAGATAGGAACGGTTGCCAAAGCGGTTGTTCCATTTGGCGAATAGCCCCCTCCCCGCCGGGGAGGGGGAATGATTCATGCACGAGGAGTCAGGCTGTGAAGACGAAGATTACGGAGCTTTTTGGAATTCAGTATCCTATCCTGCTGTCCGGCATGAGCTGGATCAGTACGCCGAAGATGGTGGCGGCCGTTTCCAACGCCGGAGGGCTTGGCATCCTGGCCACCGGAGCGCTGGGGGTGGAAGAGACTCGGAAGGCCATCCGGGAGATCCGGACACTGACGGACAAACCCTTCGGGGCGAACGCATCCCTGCTGTTTCCGGGGGCGATGGAAAACGCCAAGATTCTTCTGGAGGAGAAAGTCCCGGTCATCAATTTTGCCCTTGGAAAGGGAGACTGGATCGTCAAGCGCGCCCATGAATACGGCGGCAAGGTGATCGCCACGGTGGTCAACGCACGCCACGCCCTGCGGGCGCAGGACTATGGATCCGACGGTGTGATCGCAACGGGGAACGAAGCGGCCGCCCACGGGGAGGAAGTCACGTCACTGGTCCTGGTGCCGAGCCTGGCGGATGTTCTGAAGATTCCCGTCATCGCAGCCGGAGGGTTTGCCGACGGAAGAGGATTGGCCGCCGCCCTGGCACTGGGAGCCGAGGGGATCGCCATGGGCACGCGATTGATGAATACGAAGGAAAGCCCGCTCCATGCGAATTTCAAAAAGCTGTCCATCGAGAAGGACGTCTACGACACGGTCTTCTCCAAGCGGATCGACGGCATCTATTGCCGTGTTCTGGACACAGATGCGGCGCGCCAGCAGGCGAAGAAGGGTCTGGACTGGGTATCGGCGTTTTTCAGCTCCCAGGACATCGCCCGGCAGATCAAGGTTCCCTTTTTCAAGCTGTTCCTCGGCGTCCTGGCTTCCGGATACGGCAATGCGAAGCAGCTGGCCTACATGGCCAACGCCTTCCGGTTCTTCAAGGCGGCGACGGAAGACGGCGATGTGGAGAAGGGCATTCTTCCCATCGGCCAGAACACGGGGTTGATTCACGACGAGCCGACCGTGGCGGAACTCTTCGAACGCATGGTCGCGGAAGCGAAGGCTGTGCAGGAAAAGATGGCTCGGCAAGTGGCCTGAGATCGACAAAGAAAAGCCCCCTCCCGTCAGGGAGGGGGCTTGGTTGTGAAAGCATGTTCAGCCGGCGGCTTCTTTCAGAAGACGGATCTTCTCTCCGTAATCCGGCCCCCCGAAAACAGCGGCCCCTGCCACAAAGACCCCGGCTCCGGCTGCGGAGACCTGCCCGATGTTCTCCGGCGTGATTCCGCCGTCCACCTCCAGAATAACCCCGGGAGCAACACGGTCGATCATCTCCCGCGCCTTTTTAATCTTGGAAAGGGCGTTTTTGATGAACTTCTGCCCGCCGAATCCGGGGTTGACCGTCATGACCAGGAGCAGGTCCACGTCCGGGAGAATCTCTTCCAGCAGGGCCAGGGATGTTGCCGGGTTGATGGAAATTCCGGGTCTGATTCCCTTTTCCCGGATCTGGGACACAGTCCGGTGCAGGTGGCGCGAAGCCTCGATATGGATCGTCAGGAAATCGCTGCCCGCTGCGGCAAACGCATCGACATAGCGTTCCGGCTCCTCGATCATCAGATGGACGTCGAAGGGAAGCTTTGTGCATTTCCTCAGGTGTCCGACCACGGCCGGCCCGATGGTAATGTTCGGAACAAAGCGGCCGTCCATTACGTCGATGTGGATCCAGTCCGCTCCGGCCCGCTCCACGGCGGCAATTTCTTCTCCGAGGCGGCTGAAATCAGCGGAGAGGATGGAAGGGGCAATGAGTTTCACGAAGTGTCCTCCCGGTTTTGTCTGTGCGTTCCATACACAATTGATGAAGCCCTGTCAATTCAAGGTCTTTCTAATGCACGATGCGGATGGCTGTTTGGCTCGGGTCGTACAGGAATGGGGGCGGATTTCAAATGTGTCCCCATTCCCGAAACGTTGGCCCGGCCCCCGCGGCTGATCGGATCGTCTGAACGGCAGGGCTGATTGGCCTTGACAGTCATGGGGAAAAGAACCAAGATCCTCGCCGCATCCCCGGTCTTTGAGGGGCTGAATCCTTTTCGTGACGGGGCATTCATGTTTTTTCTCTACAATCTGCTGATGTTCGTTGTCGGCCTATTTGCAATTCCATACTACGCCGTCAAGATGTGGACGACCGGGAAGTACCGGAAAAGCCTGACGCGGAAGTTCGGCTATGTCGAACCCCGATTCTTTGGAGAACTGCAGGGAAGCCCCCGAATCTGGATCCATGCTGTGTCCGTCGGGGAAGTTACCGCCGCCGCCCCTATTGTGGCGTCTCTAAGGGAACATTATCCCGGTGCCTGCCTGGTTTTTTCCACCGGCACGGAAACGGGCCAGGACATGGCCCGGCGCATGGTCAAAGACGCCTCGGCGTTTCTTTACTATCCCCTCGATATTCCGTGGGTCGTCCGGAAGATGCTCGACGGGGTCCGCCCGGATGTTTACATCATGGTGGAAACGGAACTGTGGCCGAATTTCCTGCGGATCTGCAGGGAGAGGGGGATCCGGACCTTGATGGTGAACGGGCGCCTGTCGCCGAGATCATTCCGGGGATATCGACTGTCCCGCTTTTTCTGGAAGCCCCTTCTGGACGCGGTTGCCGATGTGGGCGTGATTTCCGCTACGGATGCCCGCCGGCTTGTGGAACTGGGACTCCCGAAGGAGCGGGTACACGTCCTGGGAAATGCGAAGTATGATGGACTCGCCGCCAACGCCTCGCCGGTGCTTCACCGCGAGACCGTGCGAAAGTTAAACTTAAACGGGTCGGAGAAGGTGCTGGTTGCGGGGAGCACCCACGAGGGAGAGGAGACGGTCGTCCTGGAAACCTATCGTCGTCTGCTCATGGATCACCCCGATTTCACGCTGATTCTCGTGCCCAGGCATATCGAGCGCGCTCAGGCGGTGCTTTCGATGGTACGCGCGGCGGGCTTCGAAGACGTGATCACCTTTTCGGAAATTCAGGCCGGCCGTTCAAGGCAGGCCGAGCGGATTGTGCTGGTAGACGTCATCGGGGAGCTGTTCAAGCTCTACAGTGTGGCCACTATTGTATTCTGCGGCGGAAGCCTTGTTCCGAAGGGAGGCCAGAATATTCTCGAGCCCGCCGCGTGGGGCAAGGTTGTCTTTTATGGTCCCTCCATGGACGATTTCCTGGAAGAAAGGAAGCTCCTCGAGGAAACGGGGGCGGGGGTGACCGTGAGGAGCGGCGACGAGTTGTTAAAGGGAATCTCCGGACTTCTCGCTCATCCGGAGGACATGGCCCGGCGGGGCGGCCGCGGCCGGGATGCCGTTATCGCCAACATGGGCGCGGCAGAGCGCTATGCGGCCATGATCCGGATCCAGCTGGAAAAGAAATGAAATGCGTGTTTCCCGGTGCGATCCCTTTGCGGACCGGCTCAGGGCCGCGCCATGATTCCTATCCTTCCGTTTTCCGCAGATACTCGTCCCATTTGGCATCCACCATGGACTGAAACTGGCTGAGCTGTTCGGCGTCCATCTTCCGGAATCTTCCCTGTTTTTCCAGGTAATTGATCACCGGAAGACGGTTTCCCCGTTCCGCCTGGGTCTTGCTGCGGCCGGTGAAACGGAACTTCCCGTTTTCGATTTCAAACAGTGGGAACAACCCCGTTTCCACGGCCAGCCGACCCATTTTCACAGTGTCTTTGGGCGGATACACCCAGCCGGGAGGGCAGGGAACATGGATATGGATGTACCGCGTCCCCCGGATTTTCTTGGCTTTGACGAACTTGTCATAAAGATCGAGGGGATAGGAAGGAGAGGCCGTGGCGATATAGGCAATGTTGTGGGCCTCCATGATCTTCAGAAAGTCCTTTTTCGGCTGCTGTTTCGTGAGGATCGGCGTCGTCGTCGTCAGGGCGCCCATGGGCGTGGCACTGGAGCGCTGGGTACCCGTGTTCATGTACCCTTCATTGTCATAGCAGACGTAGATAAAATCCGTTCCCCGCTCGGCCGCTCCGCTCAGGGCCTGGATTCCCATGTCGAAGGTCGCTCCGTCTCCGGCGATGGCCACGACGGTGGTATCCGCCTTATTGAGCGCCCGGAGACCTGCAACCAGACCGGATGCCGATGCCGCCGTGCTCGCGAAAGAGTTGTTCAGGGCGGGCACCATGACCGGCGTGCTCGGATAGAGACCCTGGAGGACGCACAGACAGCATGCCGGAAGCGTGACGATCGTGTTCTCACGGAGCGCCTTCAAGGCATATCGATAGAAGAGAGACAACCCGCAGCCCTGACAGGCCCGGCTCCCCGGGAGGATGTATTCCTTGCTGTTGATTTTGAAGAGATTTTCCGGCATCGTCTCACTCCGTAACGCAGTTGAGCCAGGTTGTGTTCTTTTCCCGCCGACCCGCTGACAGGTCATCCCACGACTCTCCGGCTGCGGCCTCCAGTTCGCGGGCCTTTACGTCCCGCCCCCCCAGGCCGGCGATGTAGTTGTAAACGGCCGGCTCGATTCCCGTTCCGAACAGGGCGCCCTTGATTTCCGTGCACAGCGCGCCCTCGTTCCCGTAACTGATGCTTTTTTCGAAGACGACAGCGGCCTTTGCTCCTTGCAGGGCTTTTCTGACGGCCGCCTTCGGGAACGGTCGGAATGCCCGGATTCCCGTAACGCCGGCCCGGATGCCCCGGGCGCGGAGTGCGTCGGCGGCCAGAGTGGCCTCGCTGGCGAGGGAACCCATGGCGACGAGATGGAGTTCAGCGTCCTCCGTCCGATAGCCCCAGACCAGGCCGCCATGATCGCGCCCGAAACGCTTTGCGAAGGTGTCACTCGCCTCGGTGATGGCGCCCAGTGCTTTTTCCAGGGCGGCTTCAAGCTTGTAGCGCATCTCCATGTAACCGTCCCGCAGGACTCCTTCGCTGTCGGCCCGGCGGTTCGGGAAAAGCACGGGATTGAGACAGCGGGGGTCGTCGGGGGTGAGGATCGTGTGGGGCTTGTATGGCGGCAGGTACTCCCGCACGCCTTCCTGCTCCGGGATATCCACGGGCATCATGGTGTGTGAAAGGACAAAGCCGTCGTAGCAAACCATGACCGGGACATAGACCGATTCCGCGATCCGGTAGGCCTGCAGGATCGTGTCGTGGATTTCCTGGTTGTTCCGGCAGTAGAGCTGGATCCATCCCGTATCGCGCTGGGCAAGGGAATCCTGCTGGTCGTTGAAGATGGTCCAGGGTGCGCCGACACCCCGGTTGACGCAGCACATGACGATCGGGAGGCGGGCCCCCGCCGCCCAGTGGAGCTGCTCGTGCATATAGAGAAGTCCGTTGGCGCTGGTGGCGGTGAAGACCCGGGCGCCGACGGTGGAGGCGGAAATGCAGACGGTCAGGGCGGTGTGCTCTCCTTCGACCCGGACGTATTCGGCTTTCAACTCCCCGCTTTCGATGTACTGCGACATCATCTCCGCCAGCTGCGACTGGGGGGTGATCGGGTAGGCCGCCACCACCTGGACGTCGCAAAGCATGACGGCTGCCGCCGCTGCCGAATTGCCAGTCATGATCTGCACCTTACTCATCGGACTGGTCCTCCCTTACCATCTGGATGGCCTTGGCCGGACACTCCTCGGCACAGATGCCGCATCCCTTGCAGTAATCCAGATCGATCTCGACCGGGATGGTGGCCTTGACAACGCCCTCGGGGCAGTACAGCCAGCAGAGGAAGCAGGCGGATTTCCTCTTCACGGCGGGGATGCATCTTGTCGGATCGATGACCGGCCGGACGGTACGCCAGTCCCCGGTTCTTCCCGCTTCCCCGACAGCGGGCCTGCACATGGCCGAAATGTTTTCGTCTCGTTTTTCCATAACCGCCTCTAATTTCTGTGGGGAGCCTCCCGGCCGACTCCCGGAACGCAACTTTCCAACGACTCGAAATCTGTCGCGTCAGCCGGTGACGATGGTCGTCTCCTGGTAGGCATCCGTAACCGTGGCGAAATTCCGCCGAACTGCCTCCCGGGATAATTTTTCCTCCAGTGCTTTTTCCAGATTTTCCAAGGATACCAAGCCGGTGGCCTTGGCAAAAGCGCCCAGCATGGGAGTGTTAACCACCGGCGCTCCCTCCCGGATCAGGTGATTCTTCAGGGCGATCGATGCACCGTCCACGAAGGCTGTCCGGATTCCCTCCGGACAGGAGAACTGGTTTGGGGGCTTCGCCGTATTGATGATAACCATACCGCCCGGTTTCGATCGTCCCCAGATGTCCGCCACCTGAAACAGCGTATCATCCAGAACGACGGTGATGTCTGCCTTCTCAAGCTGGGAAAAGGTGCGGATTGGTTCTTCGGCAATCCGGGTCGATGCGGTAACGGGAGCTCCCCGGCGCTCGGGACCGAAGGTGGGAGCCGATGTGACACCCTTGAATCCTCCCAGGTAGGCGGCCTCCGCCAGCATCTGTGCCGCGATGACGACGCCCTGTCCTCCCCTGCCGTGCCAGATGATCTCGTACATGCATTTCTCCCGTTGGTTGTTGTCCGCCATAAACAAAAAGGCCATGGGTGGTCACCCATGGCCTTTAGGATCGTCTCGTTGCGTTTCGGTCAGCGCTTCCTAAAAACGATGGGCGTCGGAAGGGACCCCAGAAGGAGCAGGGGAAGGCACAATAGGAGCAGCAGATCCCTCATCAAACCCCTTGCTTTGTCCAGTCCGAGTGCCATCGTCATTGGAAAACTCCAAAAAAAGTTCGTGAACTTTAAAACAAGGGATCGGGGTTGTCAACTACGAAATGATGTTCCTGTAGAGAATGTAAAGGGTCTTTTTCAGGCAACCCCGCTTTGTGCTTCCGGCAGGGCGTCATTTGGGGGGCTAATTTTGTGTGGAAGAGAGCTTGTCCCCTCTGCCATTGTCATGCATCCGGCAACATGGTATTGATCGGCTAATGGCGATTCGCTTGTGGGAAACAACAGCGGCAACCGCAGGGATCTGGGGATAAAGGAATCGGGAAAGCCTGTCTGCAGGTTGCGGAATCGTCTTCGCGGCTCCCGGACCGGGAGGAAAAGGTGGACCAGCGGCAGGCGAAAGACATTGTCCAACGAATCCTGGAGGGCGATACCAATGCCTATGCTCTTTTGGTCGATGCTTACAAGAATCCCATTCTCCAGTTGGCGTACCGAATGACGGGCAGCCTTCAGGATGCCGACGATCTGTCCCAGGAAGCGTTTATCCGGGCCTTCCGGAACCTTCATCGATATGACAGAGAGCGACCGTTTTTCACTTGGCTGTATACGGTTGCCCTGAACGGGATCCGGAACCACTTGAAAAAGAAAAAACGGGAGGAAGCGGGATCCATCGAGTCGGCCTGCCAGGGAGATCCGGCCGACAACGCCCCGGGGATGGAAGACCGCCTGGATGAAGCGAGAGAAGCGGAACGGCTGCAACGGATGCTGTGGCGCCTCCCGGCGGACCAGCGGGAGGCCCTGATTCTCCGGTTTTACCAGGGACTTTCCCTGGAGGAGACATCGGAGATCCTGGGCATTTCCCTCAGTGCCGCCAAGATGAGGATTTATCGCGGGCTGGAGCGGCTCAAGCAGCTGCTGTCCCGCGGGAACCCATAGAGCAGATCGATCGGGCATGACGCCATTCCCTGCCGTAGTTTCCATGAACCTGATCCCGCTGTTTCTGTCAGCCGGGCTCGGGAAATCTGCCGCAGAATGAAAAAACGAGGAGCTAAAGGATGCCTTTGCCTCTGGAAGGAACCCGGGTGCTGGATCTATCTCAGGTGCTCCCGGGAGGTCTGTGCACCCAGATCCTGGCGGATCTGGGCGCCGACGTGATCAAGATCGAGAATCCGAAAGGCGGAGACGGATTTCGCAAAGCGCCGCCCCTGATGGGGGACACCGGAAGTTTTTTTCTCGTGATCAACCGTAACAAGCGAAGCATGACGTTAAACATGCACGAGGAAGAAGGGAGGACGATCCTGAGGCGCATGATCCCGGGCGCCGACGTTCTGGTGGAGAACTTCCGGCCCGGAACCATGGGCCGCTGGGAACTGGGTTATGAAACGGTACGGGAGATCAATCATAACCTCGTGTATTGTTCCCTGAGCGGCTTCGGACAGGACGGCCCTTACAGTCTGAAACCCGCACATGACATCAATATTCTGGCCATTTCGGGTATCCTCGATCTCTTGGGAGAGAGTGGACGCCGACCGATTGTACCGGCGGTTCAGATTGCCGGCGCGGGCGGAGCGATTCTGGCCGCCCTGGGAATCCTGGCGGCACTCCTCCGACGCCGGCTTTGCGGAGCGGGCCAGTACCTCGATGTGTCGCTGCTGGACGGCCTTTCCCCATACCTGGGCCTTATCATGTCCGAGTTCGCCGCCCGGGGATCCGCGCCGGGGAGAGGGGAGGCCAGAGTGGGAGGCGGATATGCCTGTTACAATGTCTACGAAACAAAAGACGGCCGCTGCATCGCTCTGGGCTGCCTGGAGGAGAAGTTCTGGGAATCCTTCTGCCGGGCGATCCGCCGCAACGATCTTGCCGGCGATCTGCTGGCTCCGCTCGACCGGCAGGTTGAGATCATCTCGGAGCTCCGGGCCGTCTTCCTGCAGCGGACCCGGGGGGAATGGGTGGAACTCCTGGACCGCTTCGACGTCTGTTTCTCCACGGTGAATTCGCTGGACGAGGTTCTGGACGATCCCCAAGTGCGCCATCGGGGACTTTGGTTCCGGGCGCTACAGCAGGGAAACGGAGAGATCCTGCAGCAGGCTTTTCCCGTCCAGTTTTCCGGAGAGCAGCCGGGCTGGAGAACACCGCCGCCCGCGTTGGGGGAGCATACGGATGAACTGTTGGAGGCAATGAGGATTGACGCCCGCTCGAGAATCGATCTGAGGAAACGCGGCATAATTTGATGGTGAATCCGAGAGTCGATGGGACTGACATGGCGTCATTCGGTGTTTGGCTTTGACAAGGATAGGCATTTTTTGATACGGTCCGTCAGTATCACCATCATGAATTCATCCTGGAGGAAGAAGCGATGGTGTTAAAAGGGGCAAACTCCGACTTCTGAACTGAAGTTGGAGTTTTTTTTTGGGGGGCCGGCCTGTAAGGAGGCTGTGGTCCTCGCGTTCTGTTCTTTCAATAAGGAGGTGTGCTATGATTCGTAAGTTGGCAGGTTTCTTCACTTATTTCATGAGGCATTTCCTTCCGGATGCCTACCTGTTCGCCATTCTCCTGACCTTTCTCACTGCTGTGCTGGCCCTGCTCTTTGCAGGCGCGGATTTCATGAAGGTTATCACAACCTGGGGGAAAGGCGTGTACGGAATCCTCGCCTTCACCATGCAGATGATCCTGGTCCTGGTGACGGGTTACTGCCTGGCTCTGACGCCTCCGCTGAAGAAAGTCCTGGACTGGGTGGCCTCCCTGGCGACGACACCCGTGAGAGGTGCCATGATCACCGCCTTCGTGGGAAGCTTCGGTGGACTGATCAACTGGGGATTCGGTCTCATCATGGGGGGGTTCCTGGCCCTGGAAATCGCCCGTCGGCAGAGGAAATCCGACTTTCCGCTCCTGATCGCCGGCGCCTACAGCGGACTGTGCATCTGGCACATGGGCTTTTCCGGTTCCATCCCCCTGCTTCTGGCCACGGCGAAGCATCCCCAAAACCTCGTTGAGAAGGCGACGGGACTGGTAACCCCCATATCAGACACGATTTTGGCCTCCTGGAACCTGGTCCCGGCGCTCCTCCTCCTGTTCACGATTCCCATCCTTTTCTATTTCATGCATCCCAGGGAGGAAGAGACCCAGACGATTTCTGAGGAAAGGGTGAAGGAACTCCTGGGAGAGACCGTCCATGTCGAGAAACCCGTAAGTCCGACTCTGGCGGAGCGGGTCGATCACAGCTACATCATCAATTTCGTTTTCGCGGCGATGGGGTTGATTTATCTCTATAGCCATTTCTCCACGAAGGGTCTGGACCTGAACCTGGACATCGTCATTTTCACGTTCTTCATTCTTGGCGTGATCCTCCACGGGAAGCCCATCAATTACGTCCAGGCCATGAACCAGGCCATCCGCTCCTGCGGCGGCATCGCCCTGCAATTCCCGCTCTATGGGGGGATCATGGGCATCATGATCGGCACCGGTCTGGCCAAGATCATCGCCGGGTGGTTCGTCGCTTTCTCTACGAAGGAAACCTTCTACATGTTCCAGTTCTGGGGGGCCGGCATCATTAACGTGTTCGTGCCTTCAGGCGGCGGCCAGTGGGCCGTGCAGGGGCCCATCACGGTCGAGGCGGCGAAGATGATGAACATCGACATGGTGAAGTCGGCCATGATGGTGGCCTGGGGAGACCAGTGGACCAATGCGATCCAGCCGTTCTGGGCGCTGCCGCTCCTCGGACTGGCCGGCCTGTCCGCCAAGGACATCATGGGTTACACGACCATGGTCCTCCTCTGGATCGGTCTTGTCCTGTCCCTCTTTGCCCTCATGATCGGGTTCGGGGTCATGTGACGCAACCATCCTTTCCCTGAAGGATCGGGGCCGTACGGTACTGCCGTACGGCCCTTTTTGTTGGGAAAGTTCAGCTATCGGACCGACTCCGATCCGGAGTATCCGTCCTGCCCGATGTATTTTTGCGAAGATCATGGATTGCACTGCCGTCGGTTAGGAGCAAAATCAGTCCCGGATTGGAAAATATGTGCAGGGAGGTGATGAAGATGAAGCGAACAATGGACAGAACGGCATGCGAGGAGCCGCGCCTCGCCGGCGCCCGGGAACTGGTGCCTGTCAGGGACGGGAATCGAGAACGGGGCCTTACCATTGCCGACGTGCTTGGCCGATTCATGCTGGGTTAGTCGGGAATACCGCGAAGAATGAGATTGGATCGGCGGGAGGTGCATCCGGATCCGATTCGGCGAACCCTCCTTACAGGAACCCGCCTAAGGACAGGGCCCGCCGGTCCACCGCCAGCCCCATGGTAGCGTGGACCAGTTCGTTCTGCCGGAGGAAGAAGGGGTGATAGACCAGTCGAGACTCCCCGGGACGGATCCGCATGTCCGGCAGACCGGCCAGAAACATCCGTTTGTTGGCCGCGATGCTGGCCATTGTGATCGGTATGGTCTCGAAGGCCTCGGAGAGTGGCAGTGTAACCGGGTGTGCCGGGACCTTCGGCAGGATTGCCATTGCTGCACCTTCCGGCTGGAAGACCGTCATCTGCCGGGCCCAGCGGACGAAAAGAGCCGGATTCACCTTGAAGGCGGGGGACCAGAAGTGGACCGGTGCAGCCTCCAGGGCGGGGGTTGCCACCCTGGGGAGATTGCCGAGGCGGATCAGGTCGGCAACGGAGTCCATTGGAACACCTTCAATGCGGGCCGTCAAGCGCCAGAAGGGGAGGTAGATAAACGGTTCGGCGGGGCTTTCCAGGTAACAGAACGGGACCGGACAAAATTCCTCGCCGTTACAGCTCCAGGCAGAATCGCAGTTCCGGCATGTCATGACAAGGGCATCCCGTTCTCCATCCATGTCCCAGCCGCAATGAGGGCAGAGGGTCGGAACGAAGCGGACTTGCCAGGGCGTGGCGTCGGGGAGAGAGAGCAGGATATCCCGGTATTCCTTCTTCCAGTCGGGGATGAGTTTCCTGAGGATGGCATCATAAAGGAAGTCACCCTCCAGATAGACCGGGGTATAAATGATGCTGACCGTTTCACCGATGTAGGACTGGTCGGTCAGGCGAGTCGGGTGGCCGTCGGTGTCGAATCGTGGCGCCGCCTCGCGGGGGAGGCGGCCCGGAGCCAGGAACCTGCCTTCCGTCTTGGCGCTGACAAAACGGAGTTTCATCACCTGTGGCCGGAGTCCCAGCGATGTCGACGGCCCGGCCGTGTCGAGGGCGAGGATGTTTGTGTCTACGAAACGATGCTGAAATTCAAGGTCCGCCATCCGGTAGGCGAGTCCCTTGAGCCGCCAATAGGGAAGAAAGAGGATCTCCGGCCCCGGAGGTGGAGGGGGAAGGTAATACCGGAAATGGCCCGCTGACGCCAGGTAGAGCTTTGTCCGGCAGTAACCGCACAGAAAAAGGCGGTCCGCCTCGTCAAGGGTGACGGGGGCCCCGCACTGAGGACACTGCTGCTCGATCTGCCAATTCCCGGAAGAGTTGTATGTGGTTGAATTCATTCGCTCAGAGTTACGGATAGGGTATCACCGATGAAGGCGAAACGCAACCCATCTGCAACGCCTGGCAGAGGTATCCGATGGCAGGGAGATGAGAATTGGAAGGATGAATAAAAAGGTGTCATTTTGAAGGACCGCTCGGCACAGTATGAAAAAAGTCAGAGCGTTGGCGAGCAGGCTGTTTGACCCGGCATTAGAGCTCGATCTGAATGCCGATTTCAATCACCCGCCCTGGCGGAATGCCGAAAAATAGTGTTGCCGTCTGAGCGTTTCTGGACATGAACGCGAAAAGATGTTTGCGCCATTCCATCATTTTCCCCCTGCCCGTTGTCAACAATGTTTCCCTCCCGAGGACGAACGTTGATATGGCCGGATCGACCCGGAGGCCGGATCGGGACGCCAGCCTGAAGATTTCCGAGACACTGGGCTTTTCCATGAACCCGTAAGCAGCCTGGATTCGATAGAATCCCTGCCCCAGATCCTCCACACTCAGCCGCTCACTAATCAGCACCTTTGGATTGTCGATGGTCTTTACCGTCAACAGGATTACCCGATCATGCAGCATGCGGTTATGTTTGACGTGATGCAGCAGCGCCGACGGGGTGCCGACGGGCGAGATCGTCATGAAAACTGCCGTTCCCGGCACGCGCACCATCGTGCTTCTGGAGAGTTCTTCCAGAAACTGATCCAGTGGAAAGCGGCTGCTCAGCATCATGCGGGACAGTTCGTTGCGGCCTTCCTTCCATGTGGCCATGACTGCGAGGATTGACCCTCCCATGATGATGGGAAACCACCCGCCATAGGGTATCTTCGGGATATTTGCGATGAAGTACGACAAGTCAAACATGAGGAACAGACCGACCAGCGGGAGCGCTTTCCAGAGAGGCCAATCCCATGCCCTCAGGAGAACGAAGAGATACATGACGGAGGTAAGGCCCATCGTTGATGTGACTGCAACGCCGTAAGCTCCGGCAAGGCCGCTCGAATCCTTGAAAAAGAGCACTGCTCCAATGCAGGCAAACATCAGGCTATAATTGATGCCGGGCATGTAAATCTGCCCTCTTGTTTCCTGGGACGTGTGGATGATCCGCATGCGAGGGCAGAAACCGAGCTGGATCGCCTGTTGGGTCAGTGAAAAGACGCCGGAAATCATGGCCTGCGAGGCGATGATGGTCGCAACCGTGGAGAGCCCGACCATGGGATACAGGAGCCATCTCGGCACAAGACCGTAAAACGGGTTGAAGGCCATCTCCGGATGGGTCAGAAGAAGAGAGCCCTGGCCGAAATAGTTCAAGAGCAGGGCAGGGAAGGCCACACCCAGCCATGAAAGCCGGATGGCCCTTCTTCCGAAATGACCGAGATCCGCATAGAGCGCCTCTCCTCCCGTAATGCAAAGCACCACCGAGCCCAGCACGATGAATCCGTGCAGTTTGTTGAGGACGAAGAATTCATAGGCATAAAGCGGGTTCGCCGCCCGCAGGACTTCCGGGTTGATAAGGATCTCCTTAATACCCAACGCAGCGATGGAAGAAAACCAGATCAGCATGATCGGACCGAAAATACGCCCGATATTTGCCGTTCCGCGATACTGGAAAAGAAAGAGCAGGAGAAGAATCAAGCATGTAAACGGGAGGATGAGAGGCTGTGCCTCCCTTGTGGCAACACCCAAACCCTCGACAGCCGATAGCACGGAAATGGCGGGTGTGATGATCCCGTCACCGTACAGAAGCGCCGCCCCCAACAATGACGCGAGTACGACCGTGGAGTTCAATCGAGGCGACAAAGGGCGCTTGCCCGAAAGAGTGAGCGCAAGAAGAACGAAAATGCCTCCCTCTCCTTTATGATCGGCCCGGAGAAGAAAGGTTACATACTTGACACTGATCACAACGGTCAGGGACCAGAAGACAAGGGACAGGACTCCAAGAATGTTGGCTTCGCTCAGTGCAATGGCGTGCGTGCCGTGGAAACACTCCTTGACGGCATACAGCGGGCTTGTGCCGATGTCGCCGAATACAACCCCCAGAGCCCCTAGAACCAGGGGCAGGTTTTCCCCCGGCGGATGCTGAACGGCAGGATGGTCCGAATCGTTCCGGGGGGATGATGGCTTCTCTTTCGTCTCTCTGGGGGAATCAGTCATGAGAAAACCTCCAGGCTGTGGACTGTGGAGGATAAACCCGTCCTGCCCATGGAAGGTTCTCCCCCTTCGACGCCTGCGAGGTTAGCTGACGGGCTCGGGCCGAAGAGGTTTGCCCTACGCCGGATGCAGCGATGCGCCCCTGGAACTCGGTTCCCCCGCTTCCGCCATAGGTGGCGGAATTCGGCAGTTAAGGGTGGTTTTTAGATCTTGAACCGTACGTTGTCAAGCCCTCCGCGGAAGGGGGAAATGAATCGAAAGATCGTGTTGACAAGGGAATGCCGTTCCCATAAAAGCGTCTGCAGGTACAGGCCATCAGGTTAGGACGATAACGGAAAAGCGGCCATCTATGATTCCTGTTGTTTCAGCCCTGAGACATTCC
The DNA here is from genome assembly GCA_013177825.1 of Syntrophaceae bacterium. Taxonomy (NCBI): domain Bacteria; kingdom Pseudomonadati; phylum Thermodesulfobacteriota; class Syntrophia; order Syntrophales; family Syntrophaceae; species Syntrophaceae bacterium. Next base: position 48,659 of record JABLXX010000009.1, on the reverse strand, counting down.
TCCTGCTTCTATATCTATTGATGCCTGCAGCCGGCACAGGGCCGGGACTGCAGGCTGATTCCTCCAGAGACTTTCCATAAACATACATCTTTTCGGAACATAAAGAGGCTTCACGTGTTGTATATCCGCGACAGGATCGGAAGTGCCATGACCCGCGTTAATTACATTGCCGGGGCGGCCGTTGTGGCGATGATGCTCTTGACCTGCGCCGACATCGTCATGCGGTTTTTCGGGAAGCCCCTTCCCGGCGTGTATGACCTCGTCGGGTTTCTGGGGGCCGTCTCCGTTTCTTTCGCCCTGGCGTACACCTCCGTGCAGCGCGGTCACGTGGCGGTTGAAATCGTGATGGAAAGGCTGCCGCAAAGGATCCAGTTCCGGCTGCAATGTATAGGGAATCTCGGAGGTGCCGTTTTCTTTCTGTTCCTGATGTGGCAATCCTTTCTCTACGCCAGGGAGCTCTTTGATTCGGGAGAGGTCTCGATGACGGTCGCGATGCCCATCCATCCTTTCGTGTTCGGCATGTCCGCCGGTTGCGGTCTCCTCAGCATTGTGTTGATTATGGATGGTCTCCTTTTCCTGAGAAGAGGGTTTGCGAAATGACTCCGATCACAACGGGCATCGTCGCATTCCTCGTTCTCGTCGCCTTGCTTTTCATGCAGATTCCGGTCGGATTCGTCATGGGCATCGTCGGATTCGTCGGGTTTGCCTATCTCGTTTCCTGGGATGCCTCGCTGAGCATCATCGCCCGCGATTTCTTTGCGACATTCAGTTCCTACAATCTGACGGTGATTCCTCTCTTCGTCCTGATGGGCCAGGTGGCCTTTCATTCCGGCATGAGCGCCAGACTCTTCAATGCCGCCCACAAGTTCCTCGGGCATCTTCCCGGAGGCTTGGCCATCGCCACGATCGGGGCCTGTGCCAGCTTTTCGGCAATCTGCGGGTCCACCAGCGCAACCGCTGCCACGATGGCCTCCGTAGCCCTGCCGGAGATGAAGAAGTATAAATACGATCCCGCGTTGGCAACGGGCGTGGTTGCCGCCGGAGGAAGTCTCGGCATCCTGATTCCGCCAAGTACGATCTTCATTATTTACGGAGTAATGACGGAGCAGTCCATCGGCAAGCTCTTTGCCGCCGGGATCTTGCCGGGAATCCTGTTGAGCCTGCTCTTTGTCGTCACCATTCTGATCTGGACGCATATCAATCCCGGTCTTTATGAGAAGGCGTCGCCCTGTAGCTTCAGGGAAAAACTGCAATCCCTGGCGGGCGTCATCGAGACGTTCATCCTCTTCATCATGGTTATGGGCGGCCTCTTTGTTGGGCTGTTCACGCCGACGGAAGCCGCGGCCGTCGGGGCTTTTGGAACCATTCTGATTGCCGTTATAGGGAGGACCCTGTCCTGGAAGGGGTTCATGACGGCCCTGAACGAAACGACCCGGATTTCCTGCATGATTTTCGTGGTGGTTGCCGGAGCGACCGTGTTTGGCCATTTCCTTGCGGTGACCACGATCCCGTCCGAGGTGGGTGCCTGGGTATCGCAGCTTCCGATTCCTCCCTGGGCTGTAATCGGTCTGATCATTCTTACTTATCTGGTCCTGGGCTGCCTGATGGACAGCCTGGCCATGATCATGCTGACCATCCCCGTTTTCTATCCGGTTGTCGTCGCCCTCGGGTATGACCCGATCTGGTTCGGGGTTATCATCGTCCTCGTGACGGAAATGGGCGTCATTACGCCTCCGGTCGGCATCAATGTCTACGTGGTGGCAGGAGTTGCGAGGGACGTGCCGCTTCACATTATTTTCCAGGGTGCCATGAAGATGCTCATGGCCCAGATGGTGACGGCCCTGCTGCTCATTTTCATCCCCCAAATTGCGTTATTCCTGCCTGCCTGGATGAAATGAGTCTTCGACTGATCAGGCCCGGGGGCAAGCCGGCGGCTTGATTTTCCTAGTCGTTTCAGGAGGCGAAAAAGCAGGAGGGGTGCGACATCGGCCGCACCCCTCCTGTATGCCAGCGTTCAATCCCCCGATTATTCCTTATTCTCATTCCGCTTCACAGGTTTGTGGGAATCGGGTGAAGTGCCTGAGGTGGCATTCACGTCCTTCTCATGGCTGCCGTTTGAACTGCCCGTTTTTTTTCGTGCGGCCGGGATTATGCAAACAGCGGCAATTATGAGAGCAATGGCGAGGAAAAGAATCAACTCGGAAGTCAAGCTGCCCATTTTTCATGTCTCCCTTCTCGCAGACTTGTCGTGGAATGGTGGCGTGTCGGTGTCATTGCAGGCAATCCTGCACATGCCCGTTGGAGGCACCTTCTCGCAATCACCCGTCGATTCCGCTTCCAAACGTGCAGAAAGAGGAAACGGAATCGTACGGACCTGTCTCGGGCGTCTGATTTTGCTAAGAAAAGATCGTCATGGGAGGGGCGCGGTCCGATTCGGTGGGCAGATAGACTCGGATCGCACTTCGGGAGTCTATATGAAGAGATGCGTATTTAGAGATAAGAAAGTTGATGCATGACCACGGATCCTGGACCGCCTTGTCAAGGACGCTACATTGAAATCGCAGGCCGGTGTCAATGCAACTGCTGGAGGAAGGGGAGCAATTTGCAATCGTCCTGATGTTGCTGGGGCTGGAACCGGAGTTGAGCAAACTTTCCCCGATGATCACCGTGATGAAAGGGATCACGAGAAAGACAGCCCAGACAGTGCTTCTTTTCGAGTTCGACGCCCTCATACTTTTCTGTTTGCTGGCATCACACGATGGATGGCATGTGATCCTTTCAAGAAATGTTGAACATCGGCAACCTGTTTTTCGGTCTGCGGGTCAGATCCGTTCACCGCAGGCATTGCAGAAAGAAGATCCCGGCAGGTTTTCCGTCCCGCAGGCCCCGCACTTCTTCATTACGGGTTTTTCATCCGCCGGCTTTCCGCAGGTCGGGCAAAACCGGCCCTGGGGCGGAATGTCCCCGCCGCAGGAAGCGCACTTTTTGTATAGCAGGAGCGGATGGCCGCAGAAGGAACAGAACTTGGCCCCCTTCGGGACGGGCTGGCTGCAGCCGGGACAGGAAAGGGCGGTATCGGCCGCGGCTGCACCGGCCGTACCACCGGGACGGAAGGCGTCGGCGAACATGGCGGGCATCATGAAGCCCATCCCCATGCCCAGGGCCGAACCGGCTTCGCTCTGATTCGCAGCGGCACTTTCCAGGGCCATGGCGGCTTTCATCTTGAGCAGCTTGTTCAGGTCGTCAAATACCCCCAGCTTGCTCTTGTCGTCGATGGCCTTCTGGACCTCCGGCGGAGGCGTGATGGAATTGATGTAGAGATCCAGCAGTCTCAGCCCGAACTGAGCCAGGTCCTCCTGGAGAAGCTGCTTGAGCCCCGCCGACAACTCGTCGTACTTCGCCGGCAGATTGAAAATCGTATCGATCTGCTCTCCCATGAAGTCGTTAAACCGTGATGCGATGACGCGGCTCAGGTATTCCTCCAGGTCCTCCGTTCCGTAGGATGCCTTCGTTCCCACCAGGCTGTTGATGAAGAGGACCGGCTGGATGATCCGGATGTTGAAGACGCCGAAGGCCCGCAGACGGATCAGGCCGAGCTCGGAATCGCGGAAGGCCACGGGATCGCGGGTTCCCCATTTCAGGTTCGGGAAGACCTTCATGTTGGCCATGTAGACCTCGGCACGGAGCGGGCTGGTCATCCCCCAGGGCGTGCTCAGGATTTTCGTCAGGATCGGGATGTTCATCGTCTTGAGGGTGTGCCGTCCCGGTCCGAGGGCATCCACAGCCTTGCCGTTGTAGAAGAAGACTGCCGCCTGACTTTCCCGCACGGTCAACTGGGCCCCCCACTTGATCTCCCCCGAACCTTCCTGGGGGATCCGGTGAGCGAGCTCCCGCCCCGAATCGTCGAACCACTCGATGACTTCCAGAAAGACAATGTTGTTCGTGCCCATGGAAACCTCCCGACATCGATTCGCACCAGCCCTGGAATGGCGGTCCGGACGGCGCTGATGATAGGGAGCCCCCCGAAATCTGTCAAGAACAAAAGGGTTTGGCCGTTTGAACTTTCCTCCGGAATGGTATAATAGAGCCGACATGGATGTGCCAGGGAACGATTCCAGCCGGGTCTACCAGGGAAAGGCCCTCATCGCCGACCCGATCTATTCGTACGCGTTTTTTACCGTGCCGACGCCGGAGGCGTCCGGGGAGGCAACGGAAAAAGACCTCATCGATACGCCCTGGCTCCAGAGGCTCCGGCGGATCTATCAGCTCCAGAGCGCCCGCTGGGTCTATCCCTCGGCGGAGCATACCCGGTTTCAGCACTCCCTGGGGACGATGCACAACGCCGGCGAGTTCGCCCGACACCTTTATCCCAGCCTGAAGGATGTCTGCACCGATGCCCCGAGCCTTCCCTATGTGGAAGAACTCCTCCGCCTGGGGGGCCTCCTCCATGATGTCGGCCACGGCCCTTTCGGCCACTTCTTTGACGACCACTACCTGTCACGTTACGGACTGACGCACGAGGACCTCGGAGGGCTGATCATCACGCGCCGGCTCGGCCGGATCATCGCCCGGATCCGGCGAAGCCCCGAGGGGCCTTTCGCGCCGGGTGAGCGGCTCACGCCGGGCGACGTGGCCTTCCTGATCAAGAGACCATCCCGGGTCGACGCCCGGAGGCCCCGCTGGCTCCGCTTCCTCCGCCAGCTTTTTTCGGGAATCTACACCGTGGACAACCTCGATTATGTCCAGCGGGACGCCTACATGACGGGCTTTTCCCTGGACATGGTGGACATGGCCCGGCTCCGGTTTTACACGTTTTTCACGGAGCAAGGCTTGACCCTTCACAAGGCCGGTGTGACCGCTCTGAGCCGCTTCGTCAACGCCCGTCTGAACCTGTATACGAATGTCTATTTCCACCGCACGACCCGGGCCCTGGACCTTCATCTCCAGGAGGTTTTCAGCGACACCCTGGACTTCCTCCTGACGGGCAGCCCTGCGGAAGACCTGGACGGGTATCTGACCTGCGATGAATGGCGGCTTTTCCAGGAAGTCCAGTCGTGGCTCGGATGCGGAGAACAGAAGAAGGAGCGCCTCGCCCGCCAGTGGCAGCGTTTCCATAACCGGCAGCTGAAGTGGAAAATGGCCTATTCGACGGAGATCCCCGTGGATCGTCTCCCGCGGGGCACTCAATTCTCCAGCTCAGCCCACTTTGAGGAGCGGATCCGTTCCTTTCTGCCGAAGCCCCTGCGGGGCCTGTCTTTCCGGGTCGACCTTGCAACCCAGGATCCCCGTCCGCTCAATCCCATGGCGGAGTCGGAGAGGCGCATCCTCATTTTCGACCCGGTGACGGGGCGGACCTCTCCGGAACCTCTCCGGGAGATATATCGGTTCATCCCCGCCCGGGTGGTTCATTTTCGAGTATTTGCCCTGAATCACGTCTATGACCGATCCCTCTCCGAGGCCGCGGAAAAGGCCCTTGAAGTGATCGAGGAAGCCTCCGCTACCAACGTATGATGCCCCGACCTCCTTCCGAAACAACCGATATCACGCTTTTCGTCCGGACTTCCGGCGAGGAGATCGCCCGCTGGAGCCGCCAGCGCATCGTCGATGCCCTGATGCGGGAGACCGACATCGATCGGGAAACGGCGGATGCCGTGAGCCGTGAGGTGGAAAAACAGATCGTTGCGTCGGGGATAGCCGTCCTGACCGCCTCCCTGATCCGTGAACTGGTGGATGCAAAGCTCATCGAACGGGGTCTGGAACAGACAAGGAAGATGCATGCCCGCCTCGGGTTCCCCCTGTACGACGTGCGGCAGCTCATTTCCCACGAGAACAAGGAAAACGCGAATATCCCCCACGGCCCGGAGGGAACCAACCTCCTCTTGGCCGAGGGCGTCAAACGGGAATACGCCCTTCATGAGGTCTTTTCACAGGAGGTCGGAGATGCCCATGCCGCCGGGGACATCCACCTCCATGGCCTCGGCTCCATTGACCGGCCCTACAGCGCCTGCCTTACCCTGGAGCACCTCAAGAAAGCGGGGCTTTGTCTCCCCCATTCTCTGAACGCAGCCAAGCCGGCGAAACATCCGGAAGTCCTCCTGGCCCACATGGTCCGATACAGCACGGTTCTCCAGGGGCATTTCGCCGCCATGGTGGCGTGGGACGGGATCAATCTGTCTTTTGCCCCTTACTTGGCGGGAATGTCGGACCGGGAAATCCGCCAGTTCGCTCAAATGCTCGTATATGAGTTTTCCCAACTCACTGCCGGCCGGGGCGGCCAGGCGATGTTTACGGACATTCATCTCTACTGGGATATCCCTCCGCATTTCAGGGAATTAAGGGTGGTCGGGCCCGGCGGAAAAGAAGGCAAGAGGAGCTATGCCGATTGCCTGCCCGATGCCCGGCGGTTCATATCGGCCCTCCTGGAGGTTTTTCGTCGGGGAGACGCTACGGGGAGACCTTTCATCTTCCCTCGTCCCCTGATTCACCTGACCGAAAGCTTTTTCCTCGATCCCCAGGGGCAATACCTTCTTGAACTGGCCTCTGAAGCGGCCGTAGAGAAGGGGAATCCCTGTTTTGTCTTCGACCGGGGGGGGCGTCCGTCCCTGTTCGGTCCGGGCTTTCCGGATACGGAACCCGGGGCGGGGCTGTCCGGGGCAAGAGCTGCCCGTTCGTTCTTTCTCCACAACGTAACCCTCAATCTGCCCCGCCTGGGCTACCTGGCCGGGGGTGACGACGACCGGCTGTTCGCCCTTCTGACAGACCGGATCCACCTGGCTGCTCAGGCTCATCTTCAGAAAAAACAATACCTGGAGGGTCTGATCGGTCTGGGCGAAGAGGGGCCGCTGGCTTCCCTGGTCATGGCCGTGGATGGGGAACCGTTTCTGGACCTGGCCCAATCGGTATCGCTCGTGGGCATGGTGGGCCTCCATGAACTCTTGATGCTTCACCGGGGTGAGGGACTGGACGGATCCGAAGAAGCCTGGAGGTTTGGTCTGGAGGTGGTTCGCAAGCTGGAAACCGTTACGGCCGGACTGGGACGTCGCCTTGGTATTCCGCTGCTGGCGGGACAGACTCACGCGGAGACCACGTCGTACCGCTTCGCCCGCCTTGATCTGAAGTATCATTCTCCCAGGGCCGGCCACACCGTGCGGGGAAATCTGGCCCGGGGCGAGCTGTATTATACGAACTCCACCCATCTGCCCATATCGGTTCCGCTGGATCCCTTCGCTCGGGCTCGGCTGGAAGGGGCCTTCCATCCCCACCTGCCAGCTTTTCCAATCACCCAGGTCTGGCTGGGCGAGGATAGGCCGTCAGCGAGTTTGGTTGCCCGTTTTCTCGCACGGATTTTTCGGGAGACCGCCTGTGGCTGCATATCCCTGTCGCCTGAATTCACCTCCTGCCTTGACTGCTGTGCTGTAGAGCGCGGGCTGCGGGACGCCTGCCGGCAATGCGGGTCCGTCCGGGTTGAGCAGATCGCCCAGATCACCCAGTATTTCAGTCGGGTATCGGCCTGGAATCGCGGGAAGCGGGCGGAACTCCGGGATCGGCATCGAGGATTTCCTCCCAATTCCTGAGAGATCCGGGCTCTGTCTTTCCGATACCCGCCCGTTCCATTTTTGTGACTCCCGTTCCAATTGGTAAAGAGGCCCGCATCCCGACGGGAAAGAGCCCCGTGCCCTTGACATTGCAGGGTTCGATCCCTACATTATGCACGCTTTGAAAGGGCCGCATTTATTATAATAGTGGAATGATATAAGGTGGTTATGGAAGACAATATCGTTCAGAGATTTCGTGAGAGCGCGCATCTGAAAGATGTCTTCATCAACGACAATCTGGGGAAAATCGTGGCGGCCGTGGTTGCCATCACGGGTGCCCTGAAGGCGGGAAACAAGATTCTGCTTTTTGGAAATGGAGGATCCGCTGGTGATGCCCAGCATCTGGCCGGTGAGTTCATCAACCGATTTCTGATCGAAAGGCCACCCCTGCCGGCGATTGCCTTGACGACCGATACCTCCGTTATTACGAGCATTGCAAACGACTTCGATTATTCGGAGATATTCAGCAAGCAGATTCGGGCTCTGGGACAGGCCGGAGATGTGGCTTGGGGGATCAGTACGAGCGGGACGTCGTCCAATGTCTTCAAAGGGCTGGAAATGGCGAAGAAAATCGGAATGATCACGCTGGCCATGACAGGACGGGACGGCGGCCCGATCGCCCGCATGGCGGATCACTCCCTGCACGTGGCTTCCAGCAGCACTCCCCGCATTCAGGAGGTGCACATCACAGCGGGCCACGTAATCTGCGAAATGGTGGATTATAAACTCTTTCAGAAGCCGGACCTGAAGTAGGCAGGACACATCAGGACACCGGCCGGTGGACGGATGATAAATATGGTGAAGAAACCGAAGCAGGAAAAGGAAGAAATGCATGGCCGGGGAGACGAGCCGACATCCCAAGCCGAGACTGAATTTCGTGAAGCGGATGCAACCGAAGAAACACGGGAAGCCCTGAAGGCGAAACTGCAGGAAAAGGAGAGGGAAGCGGCGGAGAATTACGACAAGTATTTGCGAGCCGTTGCGGAACTGGATAATTTTAGAAAACGCGCCGCACGGGACAAAATGGATGCCATCAAGTACGGTAACGAGCAGATCCTGAAGGACCTGCTCCCTTTGACGGACGCCATGGACCGGGCTCTGCAGCACTCCGAGACATCCTGTGACTTCGATGCGTTCCGGAAGGGGCTTGATCTGCTGCGCTCCCAATTGACGGCCTGCCTGGGCCGGCATGGCGTCGAGGCCATCGATTGCCTGCGCAAACCCTTCGATCCGAACATTCACGAAGCGCTGATGCAGGTAGCCGGAGATGGTCACGAAGAGAACGAAGTCGTGGATGAACTGGAGAAAGGATATCTGCTGAACGGCAGGCTGCTGAGGCCCGCCAAGGTTTCCGTTTGTAAACGAACGCGCGGCGACCAGAACTGTTAAGATGAAACCGTCCAAAACGGCGGCTAAGGAGGAAGGATCATGGGAAAGATTATCGGAATTGACTTGGGGACGACCAATTCGTGTGTAGCCATCATGGAAGGGGGAGACCCCGTCGTCATCGCAAACCAGGAGGGAAACCGCACCACGCCGTCCGTCGTTGCCTTCACGGACAACGGGGAGCGGTTGGTTGGCCAGGTGGCCAGACGACAGGCTATCACCAACCCCGAAAATACGGTTTATGCAATCAAGCGCCTCATCGGACGGAAGTTCACGTCCAAGGAAGTGCAGTACGATAAGAGCATTACGGCCTACAAGATTACGGAGGCCGCAAACGGAGATGGTCAGGTCACCGTCCGGGGACGAAACTACAGCCCTGCCGAGATTTCCTCAATGGTTCTAGGAAAAATGAAGCAGACGGCAGAAGACTACCTGGGCCAAAAAGTGACGGATGCGGTCATCACCGTACCGGCCTATTTCAACGACTCCCAGCGGCAGGCGACGAAGGACGCAGGAAAGATCGCCGGGCTCAACGTCCTGCGTATCATCAACGAGCCTACGGCGGCAGCCCTTGCGTATGGCCTGGAGAAGAAGAAAGACCAGAAGATCGCGGTCTTCGATCTGGGCGGCGGCACCTTCGACATCTCCATCCTGGAGATCGGTGACGGTGTATTCGAGGTGAAGTCCACCAACGGGGACACACACCTTGGCGGAGAGGACTTTGACCAGAAGTTGATCGACTTCCTGGTGACGGAATTCAAGAAAGACCAGGGGATCGACCTGAGAAACGACCGGATGGCCCTTCAGCGCCTCAAGGAGGCGGCGGAAAAGGCCAAGATGGAGCTTTCCACCTCCATGGAGACGGACATAAACCTCCCCTTCATCACGGCCGACGCATCGGGACCCAAGCATATGAATATCAAGCTCACCCGGGCCAAACTGGAGGCCCTCGTGGAGGACCTGATCGAGAAGCTGGAGCCTCCCTGCCGGACCGCCCTGAAGGACGCCTCCCTCACGCCGAAGGACATCGACGAGGTCATCCTCGTGGGAGGCATGACCCGCATGCCCCGGGTCCAGCAGAAGGTCAAGGAGATGTTCGGGAAGGAGCCCCACAAGGGAGTCAACCCGGATGAAGTCGTGGCCGTGGGGGCCGCGATTCAGGGCGGTGTTCTCGCCGGAGACGTGAAGGACGTGCTGCTCCTGGACGTGACGCCCCTGTCTCTCGGCATCGAAACCCTGGGCGGCGTCATGACGAAGCTCATCGAGAAGAATACGACCATTCCCACGAAGAAGAGCCAGATCTTCTCGACGGCGGCGGACAACCAGACGGCCGTGACCATCCATGTCCTCCAGGGAGAGCGTCCCATGGCGGCGGATAACCGGACCCTAGGACATTTCGAGCTGGTGGGCATCCCGGCAGCGCCGCGGGGACTCCCGCAGGTCGAGGTCACCTTCGACATCGATGCCAACGGCATCGTTCACGTTGCGGCAAAGGATCTCGGCACCGGGAAGGAACAGAGCATCCGCATTACGGCCTCCAGCGGCCTCTCGGACGACGAGATCCAGCGCTTCGTCAAGGAAGCGGAGCTCCACGCTGACGAAGACAAGCGGAAGCGCGAGCTCATCGAGGCCCGGAATCACGCCGATGCCCTGGCATACAGTGTGGAGAAGAACGTGAAGGAGTTCGGCGATAAGATCGATGCGGCCGAAAAGACACGGATCGAAGAGGCGATTGCCCGATTGAAGAAGGCGATTGAAGGAGATGACCTCCAGGCGATCCAATCGGCCCAGGAGGAACTGACGACGGCCTCCCACAAGCTGGCCGAGGCTATGTACGCCAAATCAACGGCAGGAGCCGGGCCGGGAGGTCCTCAGGCCGGTGGAGAGGCGGGCGGAGCCCAGCAGTCTTCCGGGAGGAAAGACGACGACGTCGTGGACGCCGATTTCGAGGAAGTCAAGTAAGCAAACCCCCGTTGATTCAAGGCCCGGGACTGATTGGATCGGTTTCCGGGCCTTTTTTTGTCGACGGAGGGAATCATTTCCTGTAGCATACAGGACGCTTTCATCCAATGGTCCAATCATGAAACGTTCCCTTTTGATCATTTTTGCCACGCTTGCCCTGGCTGTTGCCGCCCGGGGAGCCCTTTGCTCGGACCATCCGCCCTTCCCATCCGCCCTCTTCGCGGCGGGAGAAAAACGCGGAGCGGAGACGATCGGGGTCATCCTCCCGCTCACCGGAAAGCACGCCGCCTATGGAAACCATGTCCTGGACGCCATTCTGATGGCCTCGTCCGTTCTGGAGCGGACGAACCACCACCGCCTCACCCTTCTGATCCGCGACTCCGAGAGCCGCCCCGAGACCCTGCCGGGTCTGGTACGAGAACTGGCGGACCGCGAGAAGGTCATCCTGATTCTAGGGCCGCTGGGTGAAGGAACGGAGGCGGCTCGCCTTGCCCGCGAAAAGAAGGTGCCGATCCTGGTCTTTACCCAGCAGGAGGGTATCGGCGGGGACAATGCCTATATCCTCAGGGATTATTTGACGATTCGGGTTCAGATTCAGGCCCTGGCCGACTATGCCGTCTCCCGGAGGGGGCTGCGGCGTTTTGCCATGCTTTATCCCTCTGATGACGGCGGCCGGGAAGCGGCAAGGCTCTTCCGGGAAGAAGTGACCCGGCGGGGCGGGCGAATCCTCCGGGAGAGAACATACGGACGTCGGCAGATCGATTTTGCGGACGAGATCCGGTTTCTGGCCGGGGTCAAGGGGACCTCCGGAAGAGAGATCGTGGAGCCGGAAGGGTCCATTGAAATCTCCATTTCACCGGTCGTTGATTTCGAAGCCCTATTCTTTCCCGACTCCCTGGGGCGGGCCTTTCTGGCCGCCTCCCAACTGGCCGATCTTCAGATCCGGGGCGTTCAGATGATGGGCCTGTCATCCTGGAATCAGTCCGACAGGGTCCGGAAAGAAGGAGGCGTTCTTGAGGGAGCCGTCTTCACAGATACGTTCTGCATGAACGATTCTTCCCGAATGGTTCAGGATTTTATTGAGCGGTATTATGCGGCCACGGGGCGTGAACCGGGGAGTCTGGAAGCGATGGCCTATGACGGAACGATGCTTGCCGTGCGGCTCCTGCTGAAGGAAAAACCAGGCTCCAGAGAAGATCTGCGCAGGTTGATCATTGCGAATCCGGATTTTCGGGGCGTTTCCGGGAAGCTCTCCTTTGCGCCCGATGGAGAAAGCCGGAGGGGCGCCATGGTTTTGAAAATCACGCAGGGACAGATTGTTCCGGTGGGCGAGTAGAGGGTCTCCATGAGGTTTCTGCTGACGAATGACGATGGAATCTATGCCCGGGGTCTTGAAGCCCTGAGGCGTGAATTGTCCAGGGATGCCGAATGCCTCGTCGTGGCACCGGAGGTGGAGCAGAGCGCCGTAGGGCACGCCATCACGCTTTTCCGGCCCCTGATGGTGCGGAAGGCGAGGAAGAACGGCCGGGTCATCGGATATGCCGTGGCGGGCACGCCGGCGGACTGTGTAAAAATCGGCATCAGGGAGCTGGCCGGCGGGGCCGTGGATCTGGTGGTCTCCGGGATCAATCTGGGCGCCAATGTGGGCATCAACGTCATCTATTCGGGTACGGTCTCGGCAGCCACGGAGGGAGCCATCATGGGCGTGCCTTCCGTAGCCGTCTCGCTCGATACGCATCGGGAGGCGGATTTTGCCTTTGCCGCCCGGTTTGCCCGAAGAATCTGCTCCTTTATCGTGTCCCACCCCTTTCCGAAAAACCTGTCTCTCAATGTAAACATCCCGGCCTTGCCGGAGGAAAAAATCAGGGGCGTGGCCGTTGTCAAACAGGGGAAGGCCCGTCTCATCGAAAGCTTCGAAAAACGAGTGGATCCTAGGGATAATGCGTATTACTGGCTGGCGGGAGAGACGCAGCCGGCGCCCACGGAGGAGGCCGATTCGGACATCAGCGCCCTGAAGAAAGGCTGGATCACCGTCACGCCCATTCACAGCGATCTGACCCGCATGGATGTGCTGGCCGATCTGAAAAACCTGGTGGAGCGGGATCTCAACGGGTCAGAAGGACCGGGATCGGGCTCTTGCGGATGACCTGGCTTGTCGTGCTCCCGACGAGAAGTTCCCGAAGCCGGTTATGGCCGTAAGCCCCCATCACCAGGAGTTCCACCGACCCGTCCCGAAGGAAGTGGAGGATCGCCTTGTCTTCCCTTCCGGTCAGTTGAATCATTTCCCAGTCGATCATCCATGTGTCCAGCATCGTTTCGGCCTGTTTGCAGACCCGATCAGAAGCGGCGGGATCGTTCGAGACCGTGATGACGGTCAGTGGCCAGGCGGCTTTCTCGGAGAGTTCGGCGGCCATTTCCAGGGCCTTGCCGGCGGGGGAACTACCGTCATAGGCAAGGGCCATGCTTTCGATTTCCCGGTATGCAGCCGGGGTTACCAGGACCGGTTTCCCCGATTTCCGGACCACCGATTCGGCTGTTGTGCCGAGGATCGCGCCTCCGCCGAGATGAAAATGCTCCCCTCTCTGGGCCAGAAGGATCAAGTCGGCCTGCCGGCCTTCCTCAATGATGATTTCGTCGATCACGCCCAGGCATTTTTTTACCTCCGGTACGAGCCCCGATTTCCGGCAGCGGTCCCGAAACGCCTGCAATATGGCATCGGCCTTTGTCTCCAGAGAGTTTTCCATGACGGGAAGAAACTCCTGGCAGGGCGGAATGCCGATGGATCCTGAGATGTCGCTGAAGACAGGGGCCTGCAGCTGCAGGAGTTCCATGACGTGCAGGCCCGTCAATCGTGCCTCGAGTTTGCCGGCTATGTAAATGCCGTATTCCAGCGCCGTCTGGCTGTGGGCTGATCCGTCCGTGGCGATCAGGATGCGCTCGATCATGGCTTTTCCCTCCGATCCGTCTGCTCGTCCTCCTCGCGGAATGTCTCCAGGCTGCGGAGCATGTTGTCCGCCTGGAGTTCCTTTTCCAGCCATTCTTCATCCGATTCGCCGTTTTCCCCGTCATCGACGACGGTGCGAATCTCCTCGCCCTTCTCGTTGAAGGTACGGAACTTCCCGATCAGTTTCCCGTTCCGGTAACGGGCCTGCTCCCGGATTTGCCCGTTCCGGTGATAGGCCGTGTACGTCCCTTCCCGCTTGTCGTTCTCGAAGGTGCCTTCTTCCTTGAGCTGGCCGGATTTGTAATAGGATCGGTACGGCCCGTGGAGCCTGCCGTCGGAGAAAAACTCCTCCTCCTTCACCTGACCGCTCCGATAATACATCCAGTAAGGACCGTCCAGCCGTCCGGCCCGGTATGTTTCCTTCTCCCGGATATGCCCGTTTTCGTACCAGCAGCTGTAATCGCCTTCGAAATGGTCGTCCCGGAATTCGGCCCGCTCACGGGGCTTGCCGTCGCGGTAGTAAGACTCCGCCTCTCCGTGCCGGCGACCCTCCCGGAAGTTCATTCGCACCATAAGCTGACCGTTCGCATAATAGGAGGTGTATTCACCGTGCAGCTTTTTCCCGAGCAGGCACTTCCGTTCCTTGATCTGGGTTTGTTCCTCATCGTAGTAAACGACGACTTCCCGGGGAGTCTCGGGTTTCTTTGCCATGAGGCGGGTTCCTCCGATTTGTTGCGAAAGACAGTGTCGCGGTATGATTTCCGGCATCCATACGTTGATGCCGTTTCCCTGTCAAGGCGCGACGTTGCTTCCGGCCGGATCTTCCTACCCGTTCATCTGCGGAAGAAAGCGTTTCGCCTTTATTGGCTCCATCCCCCTTATGCCCCTTGATCCCCGGTTTTTTCGGAAGGAAATTGGCGTTTTCGGATCCAACTGCCGGATTGCCGATGTTTTCCCCTTCCGAATGCTTATGCATTCCTTAATTATTGATTCGTAACGAAAACTTGTCAATGTGAATGGTTTGAAAACGGTCCTTTCACATTGACAAACGGGGGCTCGTTTCATAAACTGCGCGTTGTTTGTCACTGTATCACAACTTCACGGGAGGCATCATGGGCCGTCGTTTCGGAGGGCGAAGCATCGCGTGCATCCTGTTGGCCGTTTTCTGGATTCTCGCCTGTACGCGTTACGAGTCGCAGGTTGTACCGTTCAAGATGCCGAAGGCCTACCCGAACGCCGTGGAGGTGGACGGGACAACCGTGGCTGCCCAGGCTTTCGGAGACCCCAAGACGGCGAAGGATGCCTTTGGCTTCGACATCCTGGGTGCGGGCGTCCTGCCGGTTATGGTCGTCTTCGACAACCGTGGTGATCGTCCCCTGGACATCGTTCCGGCCCAGACGTTCCTGGTGGATCAGGAAAACAATCTCTGGCCCGTACTGGATCAGAAAGTAGCGTATGAACGGATCGAGCGTCAGACGGAATTGGGAGAAGTTGCCCCGAAGTCGGCGAAATACGGCGTCCTGGGAGGGATTGCGGGCGGCCTCATCGGGGCTGCCATCGGTATCGTGTCCGGACAAAGCGTCGGTGAGGCGGCCATGCGAGGAGCCGCTGTCGGGGCTGCCGCCGGGGCTAGCGTGGGGGGAACCACCGCTCTGTCCCAGACGGATGTGCAAGCGCGGATCCGGGACGATCTCAACAAGCGATCCCTTGAGAACCGGTCTGTCCGGCCGAAGGAAATCGCCTACGGATTCATTTTCTTCCCGGCGGAGTCGAAGAAACCGGTCGAACTCCGGATCCAGCTGCGGGAAGGCGACACGGGCAAGCTTCACGCTCTGATCATGAAGCTCTGACAGACCAGGAAACCGGGCGCGAATGCTCCTGACCGATCTCGACACAACCCGCATTGCCATCATCGGACCCGGCCGCCTGGGAACGTCCTTTGCCTACAAGTTCGGCCGGGATAACAAGCGGGTAACAATCTATTATCACGATGCTTCCGTCTGCAAGGCCATCAACCGGGATCATCTAAATCCCATCCATCTTACGGAAGATCTGGCCCGGCGTCTGGGGAGCATGGATGAAGTACCCCGGTTGGGCCCCAAGGTTTTTGCCACCAACGACCTGGAGCGGGTCGTGGAAGACAACGACTTCATCGTTCTGGCCCTGACGATGAACCGCCTTCCGGAGCTTCTCGATTATCTGAAGCCCATCATGGAGAAGAAAGGCGGGGATACCTGCCTCATCTCTCCAATCAAAGGCCTGGCGGCTGATCCGATCACCAAGGAACTCCTCACGCCGTCCCAGATGATCCACAACAGCCTCTACAAGTTGAAATATAAATATGACATCGTCTGCATCGGCGGTCCTTTTTTCGATACGGACATCGCACTGGGGAATCCGGTGTGCGTGACAGTGGCGGGCAAGAAGCGGGTCGCCACGCTCATCAAGGAGCGGATCATCAAGTTCAACCGACGGGAGCTGTCTTCCTACTATAATTTCGACATTGTAGGCGTCGAGGCCTGCGGTTCCCTCAAGAATATCGTGGCCAACATCAAAGGGGTCACGGACTGCCTGAAGCTGGGGGACTCCATTCCAGGGACTCTCTTTGCCCGGTCCGGAGTTGAGATACGATCCATTTCGAAACTCCTGGGCGGAAGCTTCCAGGCCTTTTTCAGTCAGGCCGGCGTCGGCGACATGTACGTCACCGTCTCCTCCGAGGCGAGCAAGAACTACCGGTACGGGAAGCTGTTTTACGAGTTGTACTCGGGCAATCCCATTGAAACGAATCTGAAGGTTCTGGAGAAAATCGACGGTACGCCGGAGGGGCCCAACACCATTCGAAACGTTCAAAAATATCTGGAAAAGAAGAACATGTACAGTCCGCTCTTTTCCAGTGCTTACCGTATTTTCAATGAGGGGGGGAGCAAGAACGACATCCGGGAGCTGGTCATTCAGGCCTGTCAGTTCGACAAGCGAACGAAGGAATACATCGGCCCCTTCTCCCGGATCCTCTATCGGCTCATTCCAAATCTCTGGTACCGGCGGCACAAGGGTTTCCTGGGCCGCGTCGACATCTGAAACGGGAAAATCCGCTTGACTTGTCTGTTTTCCGTATGATACCCATCACCAACTTCTGCAAAGAGGCGTTCTCATGACCGTATTGAAAGCAGCAATATCCCGGTTGTGGTGGTGGCAGGCGCAAAGCGTCTGCCCGTAGCGTTCTTTGCTGAAAAGAGCCGTGGGCAGGGGGATCCCTTCCCATGACTCTGACGAACCTGAAAGAGCATGCCATGGGAAGACCCCATGGCATTTTTTTTGCCGTGACGGGTTCTTCCCAAAGGGGCCGGAGGACTTTCCGGATGGGTAAGTCCAGGGCCGACCATCCGACAATGAAAGGAGAAAACCATGGAACAGACGAAGATCCTTCTTGAAGACCGGGAGATCCCCAGGCAGTGGTACAACATCCTGGCGGACGTGCCCACACCCATGAGCCCTCCCCTCCATCCCGCCACGGGGGAGCCCGTCAAGGCCGAGGACCTGGCCCCCATCTTTCCGATGAACCTCATCGAGCAGGAAGTGAGCACCGAACGGTGGATCGACATCCCAGAGCCGGTTCTGGAGAAGTATGTTCTTTATCGCCCAAGTCCCCTGTGCCGGGCCAGAAACTTCGAGAAGCTTCTCGATGCGCCGGTAAAGATCTATTACAAATACGAGGGTGTGAGTCCTGCGGGATCCCACAAGCCCAACACGGCCATACCGCAGGCGTATTACAACAAGGTCTTCGGGATCAAACGGCTGTCCACGGAAACGGGAGCAGGCCAGTGGGGAAGCGCGCTCAGCATGGCCTGTGCGATGTTCGGCCTGGAATGCCGGGTCTTCATGGTCCGGGTCAGTTACGAACAGAAGCCCTACCGGAGAATGATGATGCGGACCTGGGGTGCCGACTGTTTCCCCAGCCCCAGCACCCTTACCCAGGCGGGCCGGAACGTCCTGGCGGAGCATCCCGATTCCCCCGGCAGCCTGGGCATCGCCATCAGCGAAGCCATCGAGGACGCCGTCACGAAACCCGATTCCCGCTACTCCCTGGGGAGCGTGCTGAACCATGTCCTTCTTCACCAGTCGATCATCGGGCTGGAGGCTCAGAAACAGATGGAAAAGGCCGGTGCGTATCCCGACGTGGTCATTGGGTGCGCCGGCGGCGGAAGCAACTTTGCCGGAATCGCCACACCGTTTCTGCGGGACAAGATCCATGGCAAACAGGTGCATGTCATTGCGTCCGAACCCACTTCCTGCCCGACTCTCACAAGGGGGCCATTTGCTTATGATTTCGGAGATCTGGCGAAGATGACGCCACTTCTTCCCATGTATACGCTGGGTCATGACTTTGTGCCGGCGCCGATCCATGCCGGGGGCCTCCGCTATCACGGCATGGCCCCGGTTGTCAGCCACCTGGTCCGGCTCGGCCTGGTCGAGCCCCGAGGTTATCACCAGCTAGAGACATTTGAGGCGGGTGTTCAGTTTGCCCGAACGGAGGGTATCATCCCGGCACCCGAGTCCAACCATGCGATCGCCACAGTGGTGGACGAGGCTCGCCGGGCCAAGGCCGAGGGGAAAGAAAAGGTGATCCTCTTTAACCTGAGCGGCCATGGAATGGTGGATCTCGCCTCTTACGATGCATATTTCGACGGAAACCTGCTTCCCTATGAATTGCCCGAAGAGGAGATCGAGAGAGCGTTGAAGGCGATTGAGGGGTTCCCGAAGCCCTGAGGCGTTCCGATTTTCGCCGTTTGCAGGAAGGATTGAAAACCGGCGGCGGTTCGCCCGCCGCCGGTCGGATTCTTCCTGACCGATGCCCGGTCACGATGAACGGTATTCATCTTCGCGGATCATTCACCTGATCCCCCGCCGGACCCTGTTTGGCCCGTTTGTTCCTTGTCAGCAACTCGCAATTTGTCCGGTTTACCGCACGCGAACGGCCCCCTTTTGTCGATGCCGGAGTGAAGGCAGAGAGGACGGACCGGGTGTGCCGTTTATTCCGTTGCCAATCTGCGGGACATGCGGCATGATGAAAGAAACCGGAGGTATTGCTGCGGCGGATGACGCAGGAAAGAGGCGAGAAGCATGGAAGAGAGTTCCGGAAAAATCAGCATGCGCTGCCCCCGCCTGGGTGGAGATGTTCATCTGACCTACTGTCTCAAGGAATCGGAGGGTCGTCCCTGCCTCCGGACCCTGCAGTGCTGGCAGGGGATTACGCCTGTCCTTGAGTTCCTGATGAAGCATCTGCCTGAAGCCGAAAAAAACCGCCTGCTGGATCCCATGCCGCGGGACCGGATGTCCGTCATTCTGGATGCGGCGGAGCGGGGAAAGGGATGATGAAAGCCCCGCAAACCGGCAGGACAGCCTATGGAACTGTTTGATCGAGAAGAACCGGGAACATCCGCCCGCCCCTTGGCTGAGCGGATGAGACCCCGCACCCTGGAGGAATACGCTGGCCAGGAGCATGTGATCGGGCCGGATACCCTTCTCAGGCGTGCCATCGGCCAGGATCGACTGTTTTCCATGATCCTTTGGGGCCCGCCGGGCTCCGGGAAGACCACCCTTGCCCGGATCCTTGCCGGGGAGACAAAATCCCATTTCATCAGCTTTTCCGCCGTCCTTTCGGGTGTAAAAGAGATCCGGGCCGTGATCGAGGAAGCCCGCCGTGTGAGGCAGCTCGGCCGGCAGACCATTCTTTTCGTGGACGAGATCCACCGCTTCAACAAGGCCCAGCAGGACGCGTTTCTTCCCCATGTGGAAAGCGGTCTGATCACCCTGATCGGAGCGACAACGGAAAACCCGTCTTTCGAGGTTATTGCCCCCCTGCTTTCCCGCTGCCGGGTCCTGGTTCTAAAGCCCCTCCTGGAAGAAAACCTGGTCCGCCTGCTCCGGCGGGCCGTCGAGGATCCGGAAGAGGGGCTCGGGAAGATAAACCTGACGATCGAAGACAGCGCCCTCGAGATCCTCGCCCGCTTCGCCGATGGAGATGCCCGGGCGGCCCTGAACGGTCTGGAGGCGGTGGCGGCGTTTCTTTCCTCCGAGGAGGGAGGCAATACTGTCGTTACGCCCGAGCGGATCGGACAGATCCTTGAGCGGAAGTCGCTCCTGTACGACAAGGAAGGAGAGGAACACTACAATCTCATCTCGGCGCTGCACAAGAGCCTTCGGGACAGCGATCCCGACGCCTCTCTCTATTGGATGGCCCGGATGCTGGCGGCGGGGGAGGATCCTCTTTACGTGGCCCGGCGAATGATCCGCTTCGCCTCGGAAGACGTCGGCAACGCCGATCCCCGGGCTTTATCCCTGGCAGTTGATGCTCTGCAGGCGTATCACTTCCTGGGTTCCCCGGAGGGGGAGCTGGCCCTGGCACAGGCGGCCCTCTACCTGGCCACGGCGCCCAAGAGCAACGCCGCTTACATTGCCTTCGGAAAAATTCAGGCGGAAATCAGAAGAACGGGAAGCCTTCCTGTTCCCCTGCACATTCGAAATGCCCCCACCCGGCTCATGAAGGATCTTGGGTACGGAGGCGGATACCAGTATGCCCACGATTACGAGGACGCCATGGTATTCCAGGAGCATCTGCCGGAAGAGCTTCAGGGGAAACACTTCTATCACCCGACGGACCGGGGATACGAGAAAATGATCGGGGAAAGGCTGGCCTGGTGGCGGAAACGGCTGCAGGAAGGGAAAGGTGTGCACAAAAAGGAAGAGGAGGCCTGATGGCCTCCTCTTCCGGTTCTCTTGTTGGATTGCTTTTTGAAACGCTTGCTTTGCCATCGGCCGACCCTGCCCGGTTGATCAGCCGTAACGTTTTGTTTGTTGCTTTTCTTTATTCAGGAATCGTGCCAAATCATAAGATGGTCGTATGAGATTGAATTCGTTTCGTTTTGTACGAATCGACCGGTTTGAAAAAACATCCATGAAGAACAATCGCTGTCCGGCCCTCTGCTTGCCATGCCGCCGCCTTTTAAAAAAACATATAGAAATCAAACGCTAGCGAATCGTGACAAAAATTGTCACGCCGCGACAAAAAATGTCCGCTTGCTGTCCTTTCCCGGCTGATCGGAAGGTCTTCCTCCGGAATTGGAAGTCCTTTGCTTCCCTGTCGCGTCGTCACGGTTGACTTTTCCCTGGAAACTCCTATGATGCGGAAAACTTCCAGAATATTGCCGGAGGAAAGCCGCTCCGTGAAAGACCCTCGAAGAATCGTTTGGGAACATACCGCTGCCCAGGATCGCCGTTCGTTCCTGCCTCCCGTGGCCGTCCTGGTCGTGTGTGGCGTTTTCATCGGTCTGATCCTGATCATGGGCCTGTTTACGCGCCAGAGCATCGATCGAACCTTGACGCGCTTCATGGAGGAACGCGCTCAGGGATTTGTCGGCGTCGTGGAGCGGCTTGCCCAGGAGAACATGGACAACCTCAACCGGCTGGTGCAAGAACAGCGCCATCAGGGAGGACGGTTTACCCCGCTTTCGGAATCGATGCTGGCCACCCAGCGCTCCTTCATGGCTTCCCTTGTCGAGATCGCCCGGGAAGTGGATCTGGAATGGAAAGAGGGACGGCTGAACAATGCATCCCTAGAGAAACTTGCAGGGGAGCGGGGGGTCTGGCTCATCGCCGCCCTGAATCGGGAGGGCGTGTCCGTCCACTCGAGCCGGCTCCTGCCCGGTGATACGGAACCGAACAACGATGCCGCGGAATCCCGGCCGGTCACGCTGGGAGCCCTCAACCGCCTGTCGGAAAAAAAACGGATCTCCTTTATCGCCCTGCGGAGACCCGACGGGAGCGGGACGACCATCATTGCCTTGGACGCCAGCACAAACCGTTCCTTCGGTGCGAAGATATCCGTGGAGCGGGCTCTCCGGGAACTGGGGAAAGGCCAGGGGCTCGTTTATCTCGTGGCAAAGGAGCCGAAGGGACGTCTCCTTGGAAGCCTGGGCAAGCAGCCCGAGGCCTGGGCCGAGGGAGAGATTCCACTTGCGCAGATCCTGTCGGGGGCCCAGGCGATTTACAGCCGCAAGGTCGCCTTCGAGGGGAAGCGGCTCTTCGACTTTGTCACGCCCCTGAAACTGAACGGCCAGGTGGCGGGATATGTCCGGGTGGGCCTGGAACGGGACGCCGTTGACCAGATCCTGTCGGAGAACGAGCGCCAGATTTTTATCTTTGCAGCCCTGGTGATGGTCATCATGCTTCTGTCGATGTGGTTCCTTTATCAGAGCCAGAACCGGCACATCACCCGGATTGTCGAGATGGAGCGGAGACTGGAGAAGGCAGAGCGGCTCTCGGCCCTGGGGAAACTGGCGGCTGGTGTGGCTCACGAAATCCGTAATCCGCTGAATGCCATCAGCATGGCCAGCCAGCGCCTGAAGCGGGAGTATGTGCCCGCGGAGGAGGCAAAGCAGGATGAATTTCAGGTCCTGACCGGAGTGATCCGGGATGAAATCCGACGTCTCAACGGGATCATAGAGGAGTTCCTCACCTTTTCCAGGAGCCGCCGGCTGGAGCTGCACGATTATCCGATATCGGAGGTTCTCCAGAAGATTGTTAACCTGATCCGGCTGGAGGCCGATGAGAAAGGAATCGCTATCGAGACCCGCTGGGCAGATCCGCCGGTCGTCGTTCCCATGGACGTGGACAAGCTCCAGCAGGCGCTCCTCAACTTCGTCAAGAATGCCATGGAGTCCATGGAGACTTCCGGTACGCTGACTCTTGCGGTGGGCAGATCTTCCCGTGGCCGGGTGAACATCCGGGTGGCTGATACGGGATGCGGGATGACGGCGGAGGAGATCGAACAGATTTTCAATCCCGAATACACGACCAAGGAAAAGGGGCTGGGATTGGGGCTTCCCCTGGCTCATGAGATCATCCGCGGACACGGCGGGGAGATTCGCGTCACCAGTCGCCAAGGGGAAGGGACCTCATTCGAGATTTATCTGCCGGCCGAGAGGGCCGGCTCCAAAGTGTGACAGGGCTGCTCAAAAACGCCCGCCTGCTTCGCTCCCCTCGTCCTTCGCCGCTCGACGTACGAAAAAGTACAACTCGCGGCTCAAGCCATCGGGAGCCTTGCATCCGGGCATTTTTGAGCAGCCCTGTGAAGGGTTTTAAGTTGACAGAGTTGTTGAAAAGCAGCTGCCTTTAATGTTTCGGGTTGGGGACAGATTGAATCTTCCCCGATCTGCCAACCTATACTCTATATCACGACCTAGAGGGACGGGAATGAAGAACCTCAATATCCTGATTGTCGAAGACGGCCAGTCGCAGCGGCAGATGCTCCGTGATTTTCTGGACCGGGAGGGATACAGTGTAGCCGAGGCGGAAAACGGCGAAGCAGCCCTCTCCCAGGTGAAGAACCGTCATTTCGACCTGCTCCTTCTGGACTACAAGATGCCCGGCATGGACGGCATGCAGGTTCTCAAGGAGGTCAAGCGGATCAATCCCGAGATCGACGTCGTCATCGTTACGGCCTTCGGAACCATCGAGACGGCGGTTGATGCCATGAAGGCCGGCGCCCTCGACTACATCACCAAGCCCATCGAGTTCGACGAGCTCCTCCTCCTGGTGGACCGGGTGGCGGAGAGAAGGATCCTGATCCGGGAAAACGAGATGCTCCGCCAGGTACTCCAGCAAAAGGGGGTTACATCGGATCAGATCATCTACTCGAGCACGGCTATGGGGGAGCTCATCAACATGGCCGGGCGGGTCGCAGCCAGCCGCGCCACCGTTCTCATCCAGGGAGAGAGCGGGACAGGGAAGGAACTGATGGCCCGTCTGGTCCACCAGCTGAGTCCGCGGTCGACAAAGCCGTTCATCGCCGTCAACTGCGGCGCCCTGCACGAAAATCTCCTGGAGAGCGAACTCTTCGGCCATGAGCGGGGCGCTTTCACCGGGGCCGTCGTCCGGCGCATCGGGCGGTTCGAAGAGGCCGACGGGGGAACCCTTTTCCTGGACGAGGTGGGGGAGCTCTCGCCCTCGGTCCAGGTGAAACTGCTCCGCTTTCTCCAGGAGCGGGAGTTTCAGCGCCTCGGAGGAAACCAGACGCTGCGGTCGGACGTACGGATCATCAGCGCCACCAACAGGAACCTGGAAGTCCGCGTCCGGGAGGGTGCATTTCGGGAAGACCTGTTTTACCGCCTCAACGTGGTCGTCATGTCGGTCCCGCCGCTCCGGGACAGGAAGGATGACATCCCCGCCCTCGTGAATCACTTCACTTCCCGTTTCGGCGCCGAGAACGGAAAGGAGATCGAGGGAGTAAGCCGGGAGGCCCAGGACCTGCTCATGAAATACGACTACCCGGGGAATGTCCGGGAGCTGGAAAACATCCTGGAGCGGGCCGTCGTCATTGCCCGGAACCCGGTGATCACTGCGGAAGACCTTCCCTTCCGCGATGACTGGCCTGAGGCCGAGGAAGATGTCGCAGGTGGGGAGGGGCCGCTTAAGAACGCCGTCGAGGACCTGGAGAAGCGGCTGATCCTGGAGGCCATGGAAAAGTCGGGGGGACAGCATCTCAAGGCGGCGGAAATCCTCGGGCTGAACAAGCGGATGCTCCGTTACAAGCTGAAGAAATACGGAATCCGGGGCTGATGCGGAGGGATGCGGATGGAGTCGTTTATCCTGGTGGTCACGACTATGGAGAGCCGGGAAGACGCGATGCGGATCGCCCGGGTCACCGTAGAGAAGCGCCTTGCAGCCTGTGCCCAGGTGATTGGGCCGATCACAAGCACCTATTGGTGGAAAGAGCGGATTGAGGAAGCGACGGAATGGCAGTGTCTCCTGAAAGCGCGGGAGGACCGGTTCGAGGCGCTGGAACAGGCCATCCTGGAGATTCATCCCTACGAGGTTCCCGAAATCGTTTCCATGCCCCTGAATCGTGTGAGCAGCGCTTATCGGGAATGGCTCCGGCAGGAACTCTACTGAGAAAATAGGGCCTGCCCCTTTTGCTTACAATCTGTCTCCCTTCCTTTGTCTGACGGCCCGGCCGTATAGTGCCAGGGTCCGTGATCCAATGATCCGGATTTCCTGAACGGTGAGGGATGCTTCTTCCAGCAGGCCTCTGAGTTGGGAAGGGGTGAAGAGGATCAGGCCCTCCGGAGGGGGCGGGCCGAACATCCTGTAATATCTGAGCGCCATCCAGAACACTTCCCAGGGAGCCATGCCGAAATCCGTGTAGGAAAGGACAAGAACCCGACCGTTCCACCGAACCACCCGGCCCGCTTCTCGAAGGGCCTTCAGCGGATTTGGCAGGGTGTGCAGGACATTGGCCATAACGACCGCATCGAAGTGTTCGTCGGGGAAGGGGAGATTTGCGCAGTCCGCTTCCTGCAGCCGGACATTGTTATATCGCCCTAGCCGGATCATGGCTGCTTCCAGCATTTCTCCGGACAGGTCCGTTGCCAGTACCTGCGACGATCGCTCCGCAAGGATCCGGGTGAAATACCCCGATCCGCACCCGCATTCGAGAACCTCCTGCAGCGGTTCCTCGCGGCGCAGTTCATCTGCCAGGACCTCCCGGAGGTCTCTCCCTACGACATATTCCGTGGCGCGGTCGTAGCGGCCGGCGAAACGGCCCCAGTAATTGTCTTTCCTCGGGTGCATCGCGGACTTCCCCTTCGACGTTCCATGCCGCCGGTATGAATCGGGCCTGGAGTGAACGTTGTCAGCCGGCTGGCTCCTGCCGTTTCAAGGTAACATGATTGGATGGAGAAGTCCACGATCCGACAGGCATAATGACCCCGGGGAGGAGTTCCTCTTTTCCCTGTCGGGCTTTTTCCATTTCTGTTATATGCCTCGGACCGCTTCCCGATCCATTCACACGATTCCGGCCTCTCGGCCGAAGATGGGAGGAATGTTTATGAAACGATGGTTGGTCCTTTTCCTGTTGTGCATCCCGTGGGTTTTTGTTTCCGTTGTCATGTCGGCGCAGGCCGCCCCCGTTCGGATCGGCATCATCGACACCCAGAAAATCATCAAGGATTCCAGGGCGGCCAAGGAGGCCCGGGCTGTCTTTCAGAAGGAACAGGTAAAGAGGCAGGCTGCCTATGCCGCGAGAGAGAAAGAGGTTGTGAAGCTCCAGGAGGAGTTGAGAAATCTCGACGCCAATGCGCCGGTGGAACTTCGGAAGACGAAGACGGACAAGTTCAATATCGAGGCCAAGGAGTTGAAGCGGTTCAAAGACGATCTCGAAGAGGAACTCCGGCGCAGGGAAATCGAGCTGACGACGAAAGTCATCCAGGATTTGAACCGCGTTCTGGAGGAGTACCGAAAGAAGGAAAAGCTGGCGGTTATTATCTACAAATCCTCTGCCGCTACCTATGACGAGGCCCTGGACATCACGGACCGGATCATCAAAATATACGACGGCGAAACAGGGAAGAAAAAGTAAGGGATTCCGGGGAAGACCTATCCCGGCTTTCCGGCATTGCGCCCCGCTGCCTGCCGCTCACGGATAAGATGGTCCAGTAAGGGCTGCAGGATGGAGAGGAACCGTTCCACGTCTCTTTTCGACGCCTCGCATTGTTCGGGGGTCATCCAATCCCCGAACATGCTATGGAAACTCTCCACGACCTGCTCGAATTCATCCTGCGCGGTCACGGATTCGCCGATATCGGTGCTCATCATGCATACCTGCAGGCAGAGCGCCGATATCTTCATCTGGGCGAGCACTTCGTACGGGTCCGTATTCATGGGATCGGATTTCCTCCTGAATTTTACCCCTTCATCCGGATCGGCTGTTCGAGCGGGTGCATTTCTTACCAGAAAAAACTCAGGCTGACAAACCGCCGCCTTTCCGTATGAAGAAGTATCCGTGGTTTTCGTTCCTGTCGTCGAGGTCGCAGGACGCCTCCAGGACATCCAGTCCGGCCTCTTCCAGGAGATCCCGGAAAGCCTGGAAGGGAAAAGAAGTCATGGTGATCACGTGAGCGGCGTACGATCCTTCCCCTTCTTTCGTCCGGTACCGGTCCGAGCCGTCGGAGTAGCGCATCTGCAGGAAGGCGAAGGCGCCGCTCCGGAGCAGCGTTTCCATGACCCGGAGCACCCGTATGGTATAGGCCCGGGAAGGAAAGTGCTGAAAGACGGCGACTGAGAGGATGAAATCCACGGACCCCGCCGGGACGGTTTCCAGCACGGACTCCGGATGCTCCGCGGCGACCAGGGAGTCTATGAAATTGCGATGTCCCAACCGCTCCATCTGGCGTGAGCATTCCCGGAGGGTGGCGCCGGAGATTTCGACGCCGTAAACGCGGTCAAAACGCTCGCAGAGAATCCGGGTCAGGGCACCGCCGCCGCATCCCCATTCGAGGGCCTGAGTTTCCCCTGACGGGAATGGATTCCCGGCGGCCGCAAACCGGCGGAAACGGTCTTCCAGGAGGCGCCGGTGGAACTCTCCATGTTCCATCCAGCGCTCCCGTTCCCAGCGCCCGGAGCCGAACCAGTGGGACTGGTCGCGGATTCGGTCGTCGTTGGCGCTCATCCGCCAGTACTGACCGGCCTCACGGCCGGGATCATCGGGCTCTGCCCTGCATACCCGGCGAAATGCCTGCGTCAGCCACGATATCATTCCGTTCCTCTTTTCTTTACACGGTGCTGTAACCGATCCTAGCCGGTTTCGCAATGGTTCCGTACAAAGACCGCGATGGACGGCCGGCTGGGGGCATGGGGCATGGGGCATGGGAATGTCGGCATTGCTCCTTGACGACCGAAGCAGGGGAATCGTATGATGAAGACAACCGGTGCTCCAGGGTCGACAGGCAGGCGGTCGGCTGCCCGGTTTAGGGTCCGGGATGACGACGGGATTCTTTCCCGCGCAGGCCTTTTTTCCCCCGGACGCGACATTCGGGATCGGCAGATGTGGACTCATAAAGAACGGGGTTGATGGAATCATGATCGATGCGCTGAAGGGTGAACTGGAGACGACCTATGAGGAGATTGTGGACGTCCTGTCCAGGCGTCTGGAATCGGTTTGGGACATCCTGAAGGAGTTGCAGAAGGAATCGATCTCCCTGCAGGAAAAGATCGAGGCGGTCAAAGCGGCTGTCGGTGACCTGAGGCAGACAATCGTTCTGAGTTCACTGGATGACGGGGAAAGAGCCCAATTTGATGCGCACTTGAGGAAAGTGGAAGATTTGCTGGCTTGAACCGGCATGGTTGGAGCCGGGGAGGTTGGACCATGATCGAGCGGCTGCAGGCTCAGATAGAGTCCATTTCGGAAATGGCGGAGAAGCTTGCAGAGCGCATCGAAGAAATCCGGGAGGCCGTGGAGGACTTGAAACAGTCTGTGTATTCCCTCAAGCTGGACGACGATCAGACGGAAGAAATGGAAGAGATCTTTGACCGGATCGAGACCCTTCTTTCCGGGGTTGATTTGGAATGATGTTTCGGCAAATGTTTTCACCGGGGTGTCGATCCGGGGGAAAAACGCGATCCTGCGGCGGGGAAGGCATCCACTTCGGCGGTTTCCGTGCCGAATGCGACAGTAGTCCCCTGCCGGGCAGGGATGGAACCGCGGGTGCCGCCCTCCTGATGCTCCTGCTCCTTCTGGGCCTTGCGGTCTCCATGGCGCCGCCCGCGCAGGCGGGAGAGCTCTATCGCTATACAGCCCCCGACGGGAGCGTTCTATATACGAATATGCCCATGGCGCCAGCCCAGGCCGAACGGATTTTCCACGACCCGCCGGCCCCTGCGTCCGGGCTTGGTTCCTCCGCTCAGCAGGCCCCTTCGCCGATGAATGCAGGAGCCGCAACCAACGGCTTTCTGCCGGCAGGGCGGGCGGGAAAATCCGCGGCGGCTTCCCACCTGATCCCCCATTTTCCACTGGTGAAGCAGAAGGGACCCTGGTGCGTAGCCGCCAGCGCCGAGATGGTCCTGAAGTACTATGGCTTCCCGGGGCGGCAGGACGACATCGCCTTTGCGGCTTACGAAAACCGGGGCACCGGCACGTCCCTGGCGACTATCTCCCGTTACATCAATCGGATCGCAGGGCTCAGGGCATGGCTCCGGGAGCGGACGAGCTTTGATATCGTCAAGCGCTGCATCGACGCGAACGTTCCCGTGCTGGTGCCCCTGAAGGAACCCGGGCAGAGCGAAGGGCACCTTGCCGTGGCCATCGGGTACGACGACGGCCGGCAAATCATGACCCTGGCGGAGCCCGCCACGGGGTCGACCATCCAGGTGCCCTACCGGAGCTTTCTGAAAGTCTGGACGGGCGCCACTGTGACGGTGACGCCGACCCGGCTCTGAAAAAATCCCCTTTTCCCCTTCAATTCTCGATGATGGCCACCGGCCGGCACCACCCGGCGGAGGCCCCCTTGATCTTCACGGGAAAGCAGCAGACGGTGAACCCGTGGGAACGGCCGATGGCGGAGAGGTTGGCCATCTTTTCCATGTGGCAGTAACCGATCTCGATGCCTGCGAAGTGCGCCTCCCACACGACCCGGGGATCCCCCTTCTCCTGGAACTCTTTGGCCAGAAACGGCAGGGGTCTGTCCCAGCTCCAGGCGTCGATGCCCACCACGCGAACGCCTTTTTCGGTCAGGAACAGGGTGCTTTCCCGGTCCATGCCGGCCCCCTTGAGGAGATACTCGGCCTTACCCCAGGCCGCCTCCGCTCCCGTCTGGACGAGAACGATGTCCAGGGGTTTGATTTCATAGCGGATTCGTTCCAATTCCTTCTGAACGTCCCGTGCGGTGATTCTCTCTCCGTCCCCCTTGTGCCGGAAGTCCAGCAGGACCCCGTCGCTCATGCACCACTCGAGGGGGATCTCGTCGATGGTCATGGCCGGTTTGCCCTTATCCTGGGTTGGATGGTAATGGTACGGCGCATCCAGGTGGGTGCCACTGTGGGTGGCGAGATGGACGAATTCGACGGCCCAGCCGACGCCGCCCGGGAGCTGGTCCTGCCGGATTCCCGGGAAGAACTCGAGCATGCTGGGAGCGCCCATGGCATGATCGATGTAGTCGATCCTGGGGATCATCATGGGCGGGTCCGAAGGAAGGCCGGACTCGATGGCAATGCTCAGGTCAACGAAACGCTTTCTGCTCATGATGCCTCCTTGAAGGTTGGATGTTCTCTTTTGCCTATCCCCGTCATGACTCGATCCCGACGCTGCGGAAGGTGAGGCTGTGTTCCCTCCAGTTCCTTCCCTGATAGATGAACGGGTGGAGGTGGAAACTCCTGAGGCTCCTTACGGAGCGTGAAGGAGCGGGGAAGGTCATGTATATCGAAGTAGAACTGCCGGCGGCGACAGGCAGGCCCGCGGTTCCCGCCTGGTACATGGTCGTCTTCTTTCCCCCCGACATGGAATAAACACTGGAAACGACACTCGATCTGCCTGCCTGGTCGGTGATGGACGATTTGGTCCAGCGATAGGCCGAGTCATACAGCGCGATGCTCTTGGCTGCCCTGGACTGGTTCCTCGCATGGACGACGAGGGTGACCTGCTTTCCCGACAGCCTGGCTCCGCTCAGCGTGAAGACGATCTCGTCGGCTTTCAGCGACTGGGCACGAAATTCCAGGCGTTCCTCCTCTGCTTCGGCTCTTTTCTTCCCGGAGAGAAGGGCGGATGCCGGCTGGGCGGGCTGTTCTTTTGAGGTTTTGGGTGCGTCGGCGGTCTTGCCTGTCTGGGAGGCTTTCCTCACACCGGGAACGATCAGCAGAACCACGATCACGATGACCGCAAGGAGGGCGCCGCCGATGCCGAACATCCTCTTGCGGTTCCGCAGAAGGCCCGGCCCGGCCTGTGGTCTTGCCGCCGGTTTCGCCGGTTCAGCCTCCGTGGTTTGCTTCTCTCTTTCGATTTCTTTTTCTTCCCCCGCATCCTGCTTATTCTCCTTCTCCGGTTCAATCGCTATGGGTTGAGGCGGGGGGGGCTGTCCGATGATAACAGGTTCCGGGGCGGGCGCAGGCTTTGCCGCCGGGGGGGTCACCTGGTAAATGTCGTGCTCCCGGACGTGCTTGTCTGCCCGGGCGCCCCGGTATTGAAAGAGCCGGGAATAATCCTCCGAGAGACGGGACACGACATCGAAATAGGACCTCGAAACAAGCAGCTCTCCCGGACCGGCAAAGCTCATGATGCGCTGGGCCACGTTGATGCCATCGCCGACGAGGTTGGGATTGTCGTTGATGTCCTTGATGAGCTTGACGGGGCCCAGGTTGATGCCGATACGGACCTCCAGCAGCGGCGACGCGTCCCGGGGAAGGCTCCGGATGGTGCCCTGGATCCCCATCGCGGCGATCAGGGCTTCTTCCGGATCGCTGAGAAAGCTGACGGCCGCTCCGTCGCCGGTGTCGAGAACGATGCGGTCGCTGACGGCAACGTCCCGAATCGAATTGGCGAGAATGGCGGTGAACTGCTCCTTGAGCCGCATCTGGTCGTCGACGGGTTTCATCGAATAGGCCACGATGTCGATGAACACGACGCTGCAGATGAACGTCCGGTTGGGTCGGAACTTCATTTCCTGCGGTTTATCGTTTTCAGTAGTCATGGGTACAATATTGCGGATTCCTCTCTGGAGATTGATCGTTTTTCAGCATGGAGCGAGAAATATCCGTTTTTTATCCGGGTTTTTGTTTTTCGTGGCAACGCACCCGGGACAACTTCCGTTTGATGTGCGAACCATAACAGATTCCGAAAGAATTTGCATTGTTCCTCCCGGCATCCTGCAGTCGTACCGGCCAAGCCGTTGCCGATGAACTCTTGGAACAAAAAAAGCTCCCCTGCGGGAGCTTTCAGCGATTTCCGGTTCGGTGGGTATGGAAATCACACCTTCACAGGACTGCTTTTGTATCGAGCAGGATCGCCAGCAGGAGCAGAATCCCGAAGACCGTATCGAACTGGGCCGTCAGGGCGTCGGCCATATCGGGGATTCTTTCCCGGAAGGTTTTCAGAAGGCTCACCGCCTTGGGGACGGAGAGGAAAATCAGCAGGCCCCAGAAGCTCATGACGCCCGTGGCGATCATGCCGAGAACGTAGGCGTAGGAGAGAACGATCATTCCCGCGAAGAGCAGATAGCTCTTTCGGGTGCCCAGCATGATGCTGATGGTCTTCACGTTCTGGCGGGCGTCATAGTTGATGTCCCGCATGTTGTTGGCAAAGAGGACCAGGGCGACCAGGACGCCGAAAGGAATCGAGATGAGCAGGGCCTTGCTCGAAAGGATCCCGCGCTGGACG
Source organism: Syntrophaceae bacterium (assembly GCA_013177825.1). Classification (NCBI taxonomy): domain Bacteria; kingdom Pseudomonadati; phylum Thermodesulfobacteriota; class Syntrophia; order Syntrophales; family Syntrophaceae; species Syntrophaceae bacterium. Next base: position 16,573 of record JABLXX010000009.1, on the reverse strand, counting down.
GCATACGCTCCCTCGATCATGAGGGGGCCCCACATCATGAAGACGGCGAACTCCCCGAGGGCGCGGTATTTGAATTTGACTGGACCCGCCGTGTAGAAAATGCATGTCAGGACCCCGATCGTTCCGATCCAGAGGACGTGCCAGGAACGGAAGAAAGCCGCCGCTGTTCCTATGGTGACGGTTATTGCCAGCATGACGGCGGTCTCCGCGAGGAGCTGCCGGGGAGTCAGCATTCCCGAGATCAGCGGCTGGGGACGGTACTTCGCCGTCGGCGAATCCTCCTGATCGACGCCGTATCGAGTATCGCAGTAATCGTTGATGAGATTGGCCGCCGCATGAAAGGTCATGATGCCGACGGCGGTCAGGGCGAACCAGACCCAGGAAATCGATCCCTCCTCCGCGGCGAGCAGGGTACCCACGGAAACGGAAATAAGGGACATCGTGAACGACCAGGGGCGGGTGGCGATGAAGTATTTCTTTATGGTCTCCAGCATATACAAGATCCTGCCTTTCCGGATGTTTCCACGGGAGGGGAATGTAATCGGGACGGGTTCCCAAGTCAAGCATTTAAGGCAGGATGACGCTTGGCCTTTGTCTCCGGGTTGATGCCGTCATAGAGAAGGATCGGGAATATCCCGTCCCGCCCCGTTTTGCCTCTGCACACCGCATGGCGGCCATTCCTTTCCTTCGCTCGGCGTCTCCCGCCTGTCCGTTCCGCCCCCCCCTTGTAAGCAAGCGGTTTGTTTCGCGGTACAGGTGATATTTTTGTCAATTTGTCTTTTTCGAACGGTCCGACCATTGTATAATGCCCCGTCCTGCATTCCATGCATGGGCAGGTGCCGTGATTCGGGATCGGGCCCCCGATGGGGGTGGTTCTCATGCCCGCGGCTGGAGGATGCTGCCATCTGCGGGTTACTTTGTGGAACAGGAGGTGGACGGGATGGAGGCATTTCGACAGGTTGCCGCCGGGAAAAAGCCTCTCCAGAGGGCGTATGTCGCTTTCATGCTCTGGTTTGTCGGCCGGGCGATTCAGGCCGCCGCCCGGGTCGACGACGAGATTGCCGCGGAATTTGAGGCCCTGCCGCCCGGGTTCGCTTTCTCGCTGGTGGTCCTTCCATCCGGCCCTTCGTTGGTAATCGGCAAGGACGCGGACGGATGCGTGCGCTATCTCGGGAAGAGCCCGGGATCACGGAAACTGGACCTGGAGATGAAGATCAAAAGCATCGAGGCGGCCATGCTCATGTTCACGTTCCGGGAGAGCACGGCGGCCGCCACGGCGCGCAACCGCCTGATCGTGGACGGCGACATCCCCGCCGCCTGCGCGGTCGTCCGCATCCTCGATGCCGTGGAAGTCTACCTGTTGGTGAAACCCATCGCCAGGCTGGCCGTCAAGCGATACCCCTCCTGGCCTTTGAGCCGGATCCTGATCGGCCGGCCCCTGATTTATCTCCGGGCCGTGCTGGGGATCTGAGGAGGGAGCCATGACCGAACCCTTTGCCTTCCTGAATCCCATCAAAATCAACTCGGGACTGAAAGCCCTCGAACACCTCCCCTTCGAACTGGACGCGATGAACGCGGGAAAACCCCTGATACTGACAGATCAGGAGGGAGTCCGGGCGGGACTGGACCGGACCGTCGAGAAGTCCTTCGGCGATTCGGGGCTCATTCTGGGGTTCTACGGCGGGATCCCGTCCGAACCGGATCTCGCCCTGATCCGGGACCTGGCGGCCCTGTACCGGGAGCGGGGGTTCGACGCCCTCGTGGCCGTCGGATCCGGCCCCGTCATGAACGCCGCAAAAATCCTGAACATTGCCGTGTCCGGTACGCCCGGGGACCTGGAATCCTTCGCCGGGGTCGACCGGATTCCGGGACGGCTTCGTCCCTTCGTCGCCGTGCCCCGCTCCGGAGGGACCGGCTACGAGACGTCGCGCTTTGCCGTTCTCGGGAACAGGATGTACTCTTCCCGCCGCCTGATGCCGGATCTGGTCGTCGTCGACCCCCGGATGCTCGCCTCCGGAAACAGGGATTCGCTGATTGCCGGCGCCCTCACGTCCTGGGCGCACAGCGTCGAGGCGTACTTCACCGCCCCGGAAAATCCCCTGGTGGAGGCGTATGCCGGCGGCGCGCTGGCCCTCCTCCGGGAAGCCCTGCTCCCGGGAATCCGGGGAACGGTGGACGAAACCGGGCGGGTCGCCCTGTCGAACGCCGCCGTCTATGCCGCCTGCGCCTTCTCCAATGCCCCCCTCGGGCCGGCCCACGTCCTCGGTGAGGCCGTCGCGCGCGTGGCGAACATCTCGGCGGGAGCCGCCATGGGACTTCTCCTGCCTTCCGTTGCGGCCCGCCTGGCCGGTCGGGATGGACGGGACGTTTCCCGTCTTCTTCTTCCCCTGGCCGGAATGGACCGGTTTGCGGCAACGGCGGAGGAGGAGCGGAGCCGAGTCGTTCCCGCTCTTCTCGGCCGCATGCTGGCGGACGTCCTGGCGGCGGCGGGAGGACACGTCCCTCTGAATTTGAAGGAGGCGGGCCTTGCGCGGGAACGGATTCCGGATCTGGCCGGAAATACCGTGAGCGGCGAGAAATCATGGACGGCGGAAGATTCACGGGCTGTCCTGGAAGAGGCCTGGAACGGAAAGCGAGCCGCCTGAACGGTGAAAGGAAAGAACCCATGAATGTGCCTGGCTATTACGAATTCTGCTGCCGCGTGAACGTCCTGTCCGGCCACGACACACTGGAAAAGATTCCCGCTGTCCTGGCGGGATTGCGGGCCGGGAGGCCTTTCATCGTCACGGACCGGGGGGTGTCCGGCGCCGGGCTCCTGGACCTGGTCACGGATGCCATTCGCGGCAGCATCGAGATCGGGGCGATCAACGACGAAGTCCCGCCCGATTCGGATGTGAAGGTCGTCAACCGCCTGGCCGGGCTTTTCCGGGCGAGCGGCTGCGACGGTATTGTGGCCATCGGCGGCGGCTCCGTCATGGACACGGCCAAGGGCGTGAACATCCTCGTTTCCGAGAATTCCGACAACCTCCTGGCATTTGCGGGTGCCAACGCCCTCAAGCGTCCCCTGAAACCATTTGTCGCCATTCCCACCACGGCGGGCACGGGTTCCGAGGTAACCCAGGCGGCGGTGATCAAGGACCACGAGAAGTCCCTGAAACTGGCCTTTGCCAGCTATTTCCTCCTCCCCGATGCCGCCGTCCTGGACTCCCGCATGACCCTCACCCTGCCGCCCGCCCTGACGGCGTCGACGGGAATGGACGCCCTGACCCACGCCATGGAGGCCTATTTCTGCCTTGCCAAGAACCCCCTGAGCGACACCCATGCCCTGGCCGCCATCGACCTGATCGGCCGGCACCTCCTCACCGTGGTCCGGAATCCGGGTGACCGGGAGGGCAGGCTGGCCCTCGCCAATGCGGCGACCCTGGCCGGGATCGCCTTCTCCAATTCCATGGTCGGTCTCGTCCACAATCTCGGCCATGCCACCGGCTCCGCCTGCGGGGTTCCCCATGGGGCCTGCATGGCCATGTTTCTTCCTTACGGGCTGGAATACAACCTCCACAAGCGGGAGGCCGTCATCGCCGAACTGCTCCTGCCTCTGGCAGGTCCGGGAGTGTTCGCCGCCACACCGCCGGCCGGACGGGCGCAGAAGGTGATCGACCTTGTCCGGCAGATGAACCAGGATCTTCACGACGCGACGGGAGGGCGGCATTTCCGCTTCCTCAAGGAGGTCGTGGATCGCGACGGGAAGCCCATGGTTCCGCGGGAGAAGCTTCCAGCCGTGGTGGAGGCGGCCCGGCGCGATGGGGCCGTATTCTACAATCCCGAGGAAATGGACGCGGAAGACATGCTGATGGTCCTGGAAGCGGCCTGGGAGGGCCGTCCCCTGGACCGAAACCGCATCAAGAAGGGGTGAGGCCGGGGATCGCCGCTCGGCACGGCCGCCGGGCCGGGATCAGGAAGGAAGGAGTGCCTTATGAACAGGGGCTACATGGGAAAGATCCTGATGGTGGACCTGTCCCGGGGAGAAATCTCCGAAGAGGTCATCCCCGATAATGTCTATGAAAACTATCTCTCCGGCCTCGGCCTCGGGGCCTATATCCTCTTCAACCGGATCCCGGCGGGCGCCGATCCCCTGGGGCCGGACAATATCCTCGGCTTCCTCACGGGCCTGCTCACGGGTACGGGGAGCTTCTTCTCGGGCCGGTGGATGGTGGCGGGCAAGTCGCCCCTGACGGGATGCTGGGGGGATGCCAACTGCGGCGGAAACCTGTCGCCGGCCATCAAGCGGTGCGGGTATGACGGGATCTTCTTCAAGGGCATCAGCGAAAAACCTGTTTACCTCTACGTCGATTCGGGGCGGGCCGAGCTTCGGGACGCCTCTTCCCTCTGGGGCAAAGATGCGGTGGAGACGGAGGAAACCCTGCTCTTGGAAGGCGGAAAGGGAGCCCGGGTGGCCTGCATCGGACAGGCGGGGGAGAACCGTTCGCTCATTGCCGGGATCTGCAACGACAAGGGGCGCCTGGCCGCCCGGTCGGGTCTGGGGGCCGTGATGGGGTCCAAACGACTGAAGGCCCTGGTCGTGAACGGGAAGCGACGAATCCAGCCCTTCAACCGACACGAGATCAAGCGCCTCAGCCAGTCCTGCAACCGCTGGGTCCAGTTTCAACCGCCCCTCTTTTCGGGTCCCGCCCTGTCCCGCGTGGGGACCCTGATGAGGCTCCTCCCGACCCAGATGGCCCAGGACGGCCTGCTCTACAAGTTCTTCCTCAAGAAGTGGGGAACCGTGAGCATGAACCAGGTGTCCATCGAGATCGGAGACTCGCCGATCAAGAACTGGAAGGGGACGAACGAGGACTTCGGGCCCGGGCGCTCACTAACCGTCAATCCGGACGCCATTACCGGCAGGGAGTTCGTCAAGTACCACTGCTACGGGTGTCCCCTGGGGTGCGGGGGAAAATGCTCCCTGCCGGGACAGAAAGGCGGGGAGACCCACAAGCCGGAGTACGAAACGGTGCTGGCCCTGGGCGGGCTCTGCATGAACGAGGATGCCGACAGCATCTTCCACATGAACGAGATGCTCAATCGAGCCGGCATGGACACGATCTCCGCAGGAGGAACCGTTGCCTTTGCCCTGGAGTGCTATGAAAAGGGGATCCTCACGAAGGACGACACCGGCGGCCTGGAGCTAACCTGGGGAAACGCCCCGGCGATCCTGGCCCTGGTGGAGAAGATGATCCGGCGCGAGGGAATCGGCGACGTTCTCGCGGACGGTACGAAAGTCGCGGCCCGCAGGATCGGAAAGGGCTCCGAGGCATTCGCCATGCACGTCGGCGGGCAGGAGCCGGCCATGCACGACGGCCGCAACGATCCGGGGTTCAACGTCCACTACGCTGTAGAGGCAACCCCGGGACGCCACACCATCGGCGCCCAGCTTTATTATGAAATGTTCCAGCTCTGGAAGGAGGTCAAGGGAATCCCCAGGGCGAAGCCCCTCTATTCGAAAGACAGGAAATACCTGGCCGATCACGAGAAGGCGGTCATGGCGGCCGCGTGCAGCAAGTACATGAATGTGGCCAACGGAGCGGGACTCTGTATGTTCGGCCTGCTCATGGGAGTGACCCGGACCCCCCTGTTCGCCTGGCTCAACGCCGCGACGGGATGGCGGAAAACGCCCGGGCAGTACCTGGACATAGGGGCGCGTATCCAGACCCTCAAACAGGCCTTCAATATCAAGCACGGCGTGGACCCGCGCTCCATCCGGGTTTCCGACCGGATGCTGGGCAAGCCGGCTCTGCCCGCGGGAGCGAACAAGGGCAGGACTACGGACTTGGAGAAAGTAAGGGGCAATTACTGGGACCAGTTCGGCTGGGATCCCGAGACGGGAGTGCCCGACCCCGAGGCGCTGGAGCGCCTGGGGATCAAGACTTAGGAAACCGGAACAGGAAGGTAGATCATGGCATACCGGATCACGACCGAATGCAACGGCTGCACCGCTTGCGTACGCCTCTGCCCGACGGGGGCCATCGCGGGCGAGAGAAAAGCCCTCCACGCCGTCAACCCGTCCCTGTGCATCGAGTGCGGAGCCTGCGGGCGCGTCTGTCCCCAGGATGCGGTGCAGGACGCCTTCGGGATCGCCTGCCGGAGAATTCCGAAGCTGTCCCTGTGGCCGAAACCGGTGGTGGACGCGAAAATCTGCGTCTCCTGCCGGATCTGCATCGAAGGCTGTCCGGCCTCCTGCCTTGCAGGCAGGATGGACGGGGGGGAGAAACACGAGATTGCCTTTCTGGCGGAGCCGAAGGCGTGCATCTCCTGCGGCTTCTGCGAGGCCGACTGCCCCGTGGAGGCCATCCGCCTGGTCGTGCCCGAACAACCGGCCGTGGAGGTGAAGCAGAGCTGAAGCCGGGCGGAGCCTCCATCTCTGGGATGACGTTGGATCGGAGTTTGCTTAAAATGTGCTCGGAAAACAAAAAAAAGAGGAACAGGTCGAGATCGCGATGAACGGAAAATTCATGAGAACGCTGATGATCATTGCCCTGGTTATGATTTCCCCTCTTTCCGCCTTTGCCGTGACAACGACTATCGATGCTACCGGCGAATACATCATGGGTGACAACGACACCGTCATTGTAGCCAAAAAACTGGCGCTTCAGGACGCCAAGCGGCTCGCCCTGGAGAAGGTGGGGACGTACGTGGAGAGTACGACGGAGGTGAGGGATAACGCCGTCACCCGGGACGAAATCCGGCAGTACAGCGCCGGTATCGTGAAAGTCCAGGAGATCAATGAGGAAAGGAAGCTCCTGGACAACAAGGCAACACTGATCCGGGTGCATGTCTCGGCGACGGTTGACCCGGGTGTCCTGGTGAAGCAGCTTCTGGCCCTTCGGGACCGCAAGGACGTGGAGGAAAAGGCGAAGAAGCTCTCGACCGAAAACGAGCTGCTCCGAAAGGACATCGAGCAGTTGAATGCGCAGCTGAAGGGTGTGCTGAGCGGAAGACAGTACCAGCAACTGCGGTTGAAACGCGAGGCGGCACTGGACAAGATCCTGGAAAACGACCAGGGGCTCACCATGCTGGTCAGCGGCGAGCAACTGGTGAAGGTTTCCCTCCTGGAGCGGCAGAAGAAGCAGGACGACCGGCAGCTGGTCAGACGTTTCCTGAAGGAAGTGGCCGCCGCTTATCGGATCGACAGTCAGGACCCGGAGGTGGAGGACAACGGAGACGGCACCTCCAACATCTCGATCCACTATTCCATCCATCTCCCCGGTCGCTACAGCCTGGACAACTCCGTGATCTCCGTGCCCTGCAGCAACGAATTCATGGCCCTGGGTTTCAAGGTCATGGCCTTTTCCAACGGCGGTCTTTTCTTCAAATGCGCCGACCGCGGCAGCAGGAAGTGTGACCGGTCCCTTGTGTACTTCAATGAAGAAGTCCGCAAGTTCCGGATCGTGATCAAGGTGGGAAAGCGAACCCTCAAGGAAGCGGTCGCCGTCTCTTCCGTCGTGACCGACAGGAAATATGTTGACAGGCGGGGCCGGACCCACAGGGTGCCGGTACGGTACAATCCGAAACTCAGCGATTCAACGTTCGAGTATTATCCGCTGGTCAAAAGTGCGAGCTATATATCCAAGTTTGCGAACGTTTCCCACGACGAATTGCGCGACGTGTCCACCATTCAGATTCATGTTGTGTACGACTGATTCGTCTGCTGCCGCTGTTTGCAAAAGAGAAGGGGGCCCGGCTGTGTGTCAGGGGCCCCTTTGCTTTTTTTGCCGGCGGGATGAAATCAATCGGCCGGCACAATCCGATCACTTCCGTCTTTTAGAACCGGACCCGGTCCAGTCCCTTCAATCCGAGGATTTTTCTCGCTTCATCCGGCGTTGCGGGCTCGATTCCCAGCTCCCGGGCGATCCGGATGATCTTAGCAACCTGCTCAGCGCTGCTCTCGGCAAGAACACCCCGGTCGAGGTACAGGTTGTCTTCTAGGCCGACCCGGGCGTGGCCTCCCAGAAGGAGAGAGATGTTGCACATCGGGATTTGGAATCGTCCGGCGGCGCAGACGGAGAATTCGAAATCTCCGATCTGCCGGCGGGCCGTCTCGACCAGGAACACCAGATTCTCTACGGTGGCCGGGATTCCGCCCAGGATGCCCATGACGAACTGGAGGTAAATGGGCCTCCTGGCGATGCCCTTTTCCAGGAGAAAGGCCAGGTTGTTGATCATCGCCACGTCGTAGATTTCGAACTCCGGCTTGGCCCCGTTGGCGTGGATGATCTCCAGGTACTGGCGCATGGTCCGGAAGGTGTTCGGGAAGATGAAATCCTCCGTGTTCTCCAGGTAGGATTCCTCCCAGTCGTGCTTCCATTCCTGGACGTTGTCCTTGATGTGGAAGAGGGCAAAATTCAGCGAACCGGCGTTCAGCGAGGTCATCTCCGGCTGGAGGCTGGAGGCGACCCGGACCCTGTTTTCGACCGGCTCGCCGAGTTTGCCGCCGGTGCTGAAGCACATGACGATGTTGCAGCGCTTTTTGACCTCCGTTGCGACCTGCCGGTATATGTCCTGGTCCGCGCAGGGCATTCCGGTCTGGGGATCGCGGACATGGATGTGGGCGACCGCCGCTCCCGCCTCGAAAACGCGTACACTCTCCTCGATCAGTTCCTCCGGCGTCACCGGAAGGTAGGGTGACATGCTGGGTGTGTGGATGGAGCCCGTCAATGCGGCGGTAAAGATTCTCTTGCTCATGGATTGTTCTCTCCTTACAAATGTTACTCGTAATACGACCTGTGTTGTTCGAATTCCGCGATGAAGTCCTCCACCATCGCCTCCAGCGGGTAGGAGAGCCGCCATCCCCACTCCCTGGCGGCCGCATCGTCGCGGATTTTCAGCGCTCCGATCTCCCGGAGCAGTCTCACGACGACGGGATCCGGGACAAAGGAGAGACGGGCACCGGATATTCTTCGTTCGACCATTGCCACGAGCTCCGCCGCCGAAAAGGGCGGGGTAATCCCGGCGATGTTGTAGACCCTGGTCTCGATCGCTGCGGCCTCCGCTCTGGACAGTGACAGGACGGCCTCTGCCGCGTCCTTGTAGTACAGAACGGGACACCGGGTTTCCGGGGAACAGGAAAGCTTGTAGGACAGGCCCCGGAGAGGATATTCGATGGCCCAGGCGTTGTAGATGGACATGTGGGCCGTCTTGGCGCCTGGCCCCACGACCGACGGCAGCCGGACGCCCCGGAAATCCATGCCGTAGCGTCGGTGATAATACAGGCCAAGGTTTTCGCCGAAGGTCTTCGTGATTCCGTATAGGCTGGACGGGCGCTGGATGGTGCGGTCGTCGATTGTGTCGCCGGGGATGTCCCGGCTGTAGGTGGCGATCGTGCTGCCATAGATCACCTGCGGGATCTCATGGACCCTGGCCGCCTCCAGGACGTTCCAGGTTCCGATGACGTTGGCGTCAAACGCCGCCTGGGGATTGTCCTCCGCGGGAAGGGACAGCATCCCTCCGAGGTGGAAGATCCGGTCGATCCCGTTCCGCTCGATGGCGTCCATCAGGACGGATAGATGGCAAAGGCTGCCCCGCTCGAAGATGTAGCACCCCTCCAGTTCACGCAGAGGGCCCCGGACGGGTGCGATGTCGAAAAGGACGGGCTTCTCGCCGGCTCCGATGAGCATCTCTGCAAGGTGGGAACCGATAAAACCGGTACCGCCCGTGATCATGACTGCCATAAGACCGCCTCCAATAAGGATCGGGACGTCCCGATAATGACGAAATTCTCCCGGGACGTCCCGATCTGTTTCATGAAACAGACTGGTTGTGACCGGCTGCTACTTCATTCTGCAGCCCGTCGCCGTGCACGGCACTTCCACGTCCTTGGCGGCGACCATGCCCGCGGGAGCCTCGAACGCATGCTTGAAGTAGGGGGTCTTCTTGACGATTTCCGTGTACCACAAGGGCAGCTGGACCTGGTGGTCGCAGGCTCTCATGGTCCAGACGCCGGCGGGGCCGTCATAGGTGAGGCCTTCCCAGGCCTTGATGACAGCCGCCACATCGGTCGTGCCCGCCTTTTTGACCGCCTCGGCCCAGAACATCGTGGACATGAACGCCTTGCCGCGCAGCCAGGTCGGATAGTAGCCCTTGTCCTTCCTGAATTTTGCGACGAATTCCTTGTTCTTCTTCGTGGGGATGGAAAGGGTGTACACCTCGGCCCCCATGTTGCCGATCATGATCCGGTCGTCGCCCATGGCCTGGATCGTGAACTCGTCGTTGATGTAATAGGAAAGCACCTTCTGATTCATCCCCATGGGACGTCCCTGCTTCAGGAGAAGGGTCAGGTCGTTGCCCCAGTTGGGCGTGAAGATGACGTCGGGCTTGGCGGCGATCAGCTGGCTTATGTAAGGTGCAAAATCCTTTGTGCCGGCGGGATGGTAGAGCTCGGCCACGATCTTCGCTGCGGGGTTCAGCTGGGCCAGCTTCTTCTTGAATGCCGCCAGTGCCTCCTGCCCGAAGGAGTAATCCTGGGCGATGATGGCCACCCTTTTGTAGCCTTTCTTCGCAACCAGCGCGGCCAGGGCGAAGGATTGCTGGTCCGTGTTGGCGCATGTCCGGAAGAAGTTCTTGCTGCACTTTGCTCCTGTCATGCTGGCCGCCGCCATGCCGTAGCTGATCATGATGACATTCTGTCTTTCCGCGAGCTGTTCCATGGCTGCGCCTACGGAGCTTCCCGTACCGCCGGTGAAGAACTTCACGCCGTCCTTCAGGATCAGGTTCTGCGCCTTGCGGGTCGCCACGTCCGGCTTCAGCTCAGAGTCGACCGGGATGACTTCGACCTTTTTGCCCAGCAGGCCGCCGCTCTCATTGATGACCTTGGCGGCATAGACAACCCCGTCCAGGTAGCGCTCACCGATGTCCTTGAAGGTTCCGGAAAGCGGCTCCGTTGCCGCGATTTTGATGGTGTCCGCCGCCGCCGCGGGAAATGCCGCCAGCATGACAAAGACGGACATCACGACCGCCAGTCCCAACTTCTTCATAACTGCCTCCTTTGTCTTTTGACCCGAGGGCCGCTTGCTGTTGATCATACGCTTTTCCTTACCGGCTGCCGGCGTTTCCGTTCCGGCGCCGCCTTGCCTTCCCTGAGACCCGCACCTGTCCTGCGGTTCCTGTCTTCTAGACTTCCAGGTAGTTCTGCCGGATGTCTTCGGCCGCCATCAGGGCCTCCATATCGCCCTCGAAAACCATGTGCCCTTTGCTCATGATGTAGAAGCGGTCGGCTACCTTGATGGATGCCTTGAAGTTCTGCTCCACCATGAGCACTGTCACCCCGGAGTCCCGCACGGCCGCCATCATCTCCAGCACCTCCGTCACGATCAGGGGGGCGAGGCCCTCTGTGGGCTCGTCGACCAGAATGAGTCGGGGATTGCCCATGAGGGTACGCGCCACCGTGAGCATCTGCTGCTCGCCGCCGGAGAGATGCCCCCCCTTGTTGTCGCGCCGCTCCTTCAGCTTCGGGAACTTCTCGTAGATCTTTTCGATGCTCCAGCCGCTTTCCCCGGCTGCGCTCTTGGCGGTCTTGACGCCCATGAGGAGGTTTTCATGTACGGTGAGGCTGCGGAAGATCCGCCGGTCCTCGGGTACGTAGCCCACCCCGTGCCGGGCGATCTCGAATGGCTGCAGGCCGATCATCTCCCGGCCCTCGAAGCGGACGCTGCCCTCGCTGGGCTTCACGAGGCCCATGATGCTTTTCAGCGTTGTCGACTTTCCTACCCCGTTGCGCCCGAGGAGGCAGACCAGCTCTCCTTCGTTCAGGGTCATGGAAACGCCCTGAAGAATGTGGCTCTTCCCGTAGTAGCTGTGGATGTCCTTTACTTCCAGCATGGTTATCCGTCCCCCAGGTAGGCGTCTTTCACCCGCTGGTCGTTGCGGACCTCGTCGGGTGTTCCCGTGACAAGGATCGTGCCGTAGTGGAGCACCGAGATCCTGTCGGCAAGCGAGAACACGACATCCATGTCGTGCTCGATGATGATCAGCGTGCGGCCCGCCGTTACGTGGTCGATCATGCGGATGGCCTGGCCCGTCTCCTCCCGCGTCATCCCCGCCGTTGGCTCGTCGAGGAGGATCATCTCGGGTTCCGTGGAGAGTGTGATGCCGATTTCCAGCGCTCGCTGCTGACCGTAGGACAGGGCGCTGACGGGCATCTCCATGACGTCCTGGAGGCCGATTTCCTCGATGATGGCCAGCGTGCGCTTGTTGATCTCGGGGTTGTGGTCGGGCCTGCGGAAGAAATTGTACCGGAGGCCATGGCGGGAGCGTACGCCGGAGCGGATGTTGTCGAAAACGGAAAGCTCCTGGAAGACATTGGTGATCTGGAACGACCGCGACAGTCCGGCGCGGTTGCGGGCATGGGCGGATTTGCCGGAGATGTCCCGCCCCTTGAACAGAATCGCTCCCGAGGAGGCCTTGAAATTCCCGCTGATGATGTTGAACAGCGTCGTCTTGCCGGCCCCGTTGGGGCCGATGACGGCGTGCCTTTCCTTTTCCTTCACCTGGAAATTGACGCCCGTGAGGACCTTCAGGCCGGAGAAGTCTTTGTGGATGTCCTTGATGTGCAGGTATTCGCCCATGGTCAACCTTCCTTCGCAGCCAGTGGCTTGCCCGTGCCGCGCTTGCCGGAAAACAGGTTCTTGAGGGACTGGATGATTTGCGTCAGACCGCCGGGGATGAACAGGACCATGAAGACGAAGATCAAACCCATGAACAGGGGCCAGCGGTCCGTTATATTACTCAGGTAGTTCTGAAGAATGACGTAGACGAGTGCGCCCAGCATGGGCCCCCAGAATCTCCCGGTCCCGCCCACGAAGGTCATCAGGAGCACCGTCGTCGTCATGTCGACGCTGATGGCCGACTGGGAACAGAACTGGAAGTGCAGCGTGTAGAATGCCCCGGCCAGACCGGCCAGGGTCCCCGTGAAAGTGAAGAGGATGAGCCGGCTGATGTTGGTGTTGTATCCGAGGAACTTCATCCGTTCCTCGTTTTCCCGCATCATCAGTACGGTCTGCCCCATGGCCGTCTGGGTGAAATACCAGCAGAAGACAATGACCGCCCCGACGATGACCAGGGTGAAGTAGTAGAAGTTCGTGAGATCCCCCATGCTGATCGCTGCGAACCCGAAATCAAGATCGGGCCGCGTGACGCTGAGGCCGTCGTCGCCTCCCGTGACGCTGTGCCACTTCGTGGCCACGGCATAGAAGAGGGAGTTGAACGCCAGCGTGAGCAGCGCGAAGTAGGAACCCTTGTGCCGCAGCAGGAGCCCCCCCGTGACGAAGCCGACCAGCGTCGTCATGACAACGGCCAGCGTGATGGCGCCCCATATGGAGAGCCCCGGAATGTGGATGAGGGAGACGGCCACTGTGAAGGCCCCCATGCCGAAGAACATGGCGTGTCCGAAGGAGAGCAGCCCCGCGTAGCCGAGCAGGAGGTTGTAGCTGACTGCGAAGAGGGCGAAGAGGATGATCTCCGTGAGCATGTTCAGGTGGTATTGCTTGAGCACCATCGGCATCACGGCTCCGAGCAGGAATAGGCCGGCGATGAACAGATAGGATGTGTATTTCTGTGTCGTCATTGTTTTTCACCGAAGAGTCCGGAGGGTTTGATGATCAGGACGGCGGCCATGAGCAGATAGACTAAGGCTATGGAGAGCTTCGGGAACAGCAGAACCCCGAAGGACTGGAGCTCCCCGATGAGGAGCGAGGCGACGACTGCGCCTCCGAGGCTTCCGAATCCGCCGACGACGATGACGACGAAGGCGTCGATCAGGATTTCGGCGGCCATGCCCGGGTAGGTCGAGAGGAGCGGTCCTGCGATGACGCCGGCAAACCCTGACAGGGCGGCTCCGAAGGCGAAGACACCCGTAAAGACGAGGGGAACGTTGATTCCCAGTGCGTTGACCATCTCTCCGTCATTTACGGACGCCCGCAGGATGATCCCGAGACGCGTTTTGTAAAGGATAAGCGCCATGACGGCGCCCACAAAAATGGCGCAGACGAAGATGAAGATCCGATAAATAGGATAGGTGATGCCGAACAGCTCGACGGTTTCTCCCAGGAAACCGCCGATGTTCACGGCCAGGGGGTAGTTTCCCCAGGTCCATTTCACGACTTCCGTAATGATATATGCCAGGCCGAAGGTCAGAAGCAGTTCGTGCACATGCCCGTAAACGTGGACCCGGCGTAGCAGGAGGCGTTCGATCAGGGCGCCGATGGCGAAAAGGAGGAGCGGGCAGACCATCAGGGAAAGCCAGAACTGTCCGGTTTCCTGCAGCAGGGTGTAGGAGAAGTAGGCGCCCAGCATGTACATGGCGGCGTGGGCGAAGTTCAGGACGTTCATCATCCCGAAGACGAGGGTGAGACCCGCCGAGACCAGGAAGAGAAGCCCGGCATAGGCGAGACCGTGCAGGAAGAAAACGGCAAATTCAGACATGTCGGTAACCCTTTCGGTGGCGGTCCGGTTTCAGGAGACCGGATTCAACCGCGTTTTGCCTCTGCGACAATTTCATGCAGGATGCGGAGAAGAACGACATCTCGGCGGGCGATGATTTCCCGGATTTTTTCAGGCGTCCAGTCATAGAATCCTTTGCCCGCCCTGACGCCCGTGGAACCTTCGACGACCAGCTTCTCCAGGGCCGGCGAAGGTTCCGTGGATGCATTCAGGTAGGGGAAGAGATACTTCTCGATGTCGTGCGTGAGGTTGAGCCCGGCCAGATCCGCCGTTTCCAGGGGGCCGATAAAGGACATGCGGACCCCGAACCCGTATTTCACGACCTTGTCGATATCCTCGGCGGAGGCGATGTTCTTCTCCCTCAAGTAGATGGCCTCCCGCCACATGGCATGCTGGAGCCTGTTTCCGAGGAAGCCGGGAACGTCCTGCAAGACCCGGACGGGCACCTTGTTCACTTTCTCCATCAGAGAGTAGAATGTCTCGAATACATCCGCCGCGGTGAAGGCCCCCATGATGACCTCAACGCAGGGGATGATATGGGGGGGATTCCAGAAGTGGGAGCCCAGAAAGCGCTCCCGGTGCCGGAGACCGGAGCCGATCTCGGTGATGCTGAGGGCGGAGGTGTTGCTGGAAAAGATCGTGTCGGTGGGGGAATGGGCTTCCATCTCCGCATAGACCTTCTTCTTCGCGCCCGCATCCTCCGAGATGGCCTCGATGATCACCTGGGGGCCGTCGCACAGTGCCTTCATGGAACCGGACAGCGTGACCCGTTCCAGGCACTTTTCCACATCCTCCGGGCCGGCAAGGTTGAGGCTGATGAACGGCTTGAAGTTGTTGGCGATTCTGTCTTTCGCCGTCTTGAGGAAGGCGGTGTCGGCATCGAAGATGTTGACCCGGAAGCCGGCGGAAGCGAATACTTGGGCAATGCCGTGGCCCATGAGACCGGCTCCCAGGACGCCGATGTGATCGATATCCCGGTATTCCATGGCTAAGGCGTCCTTTCTTTGTCGGATTGGTTACAGACTACCATGAAACACTTGACCTCTTTTTCTCCCACGGACTCGCCGAAATGCGGATAACTGGACTCGAAGTAGATGCAGTCGCCCTCTTCGACGATGAACACCTCCCCGCCGTGGAAGAACCTCATCGTTCCCTCCAGGACAAAAAGGATCTCGTGTCCTTCATGACGGTACATCGTTTTTTTCTTCGGATTGACCGGAAGCGTGAGCACGAAGGGCTCCATGATCTTGTTCGGAAATTTGTGCGCCACGGCTTCATACGAGTACCCGAAAGCGGTTCCGCCTCGTGCGATTATAGGCCTTTCCTCCCTGCGAACAATGGAGATGGGGGTGGAGTTGTTCTCCTCGCCCAGAAGGGCGGAGATGGTTACGCCGAGGGTCCGGGCGATCATGCCCAAGGTGGAAACCGGCGGGGATTTCCCCGATTTTTCGACCTTTGAAAGATACCCTTTTGTGAATCCGACCTGCTGCGCCAGCTGTTCGAGCGTAATGCCTCTTTCCTTTCGGATGGACCGGATCCGCTTGCCGATTTCCGATTCGATAATGGCGGGATTTTGTTTCATCTTATGCTACAATAGTTTCCTTGCTAAGGGATATGTTATGTAACGAATTGCAATATCGGTCTATTTGCTGATCTGCAGCATTTCCTTTTAGGAAACTTTTTTGCAGATGAGGAAACTTTTGTCAAGTGTTATTTCCGAAGGACGAAAACACGGGCGGCCGGAAGAGGCCGGAAGGGCCTGTTTTCGGGATGAAGGATGGAGGATGTATTTTTCAGCGCATCAACGGAGCATATGTGCGGAATGGCCACCTTCGGTGGACTCCGTTATCCGGCCGCTTTGAGAGGTCAAAAAACAAAGCCTCCGGCTTTGCCGGAGGCTTTGAGAATAACGATTGGACGGTAGCCGTCCGTTATGCGGCGGTCTGAAAGAACGCTATCTCAGAAATCCTTGAAATCGCCATCTTCCAGGGGAATGATGTCCTGGGGTTTCTTGCCCTTTGCCAGCGTCTTTCCCGCTGACGGGGGGCGTTTCAGGGACGGGCCGGAGAGAACCTGGCGGAGC